>JAYUTY010000220.1:0-5229 GCA_043754875.1 Gemmatimonadota bacterium | reverse complement strand
GAAGATCCCGAACGATCGTGATCTCACGCGCGGATTCTCCGGCGTACACGACGCCCGTGTGCACGCGAGCCGCATCGTCACCGATCGTCCCGGTGTACGAGCACTCCAGCTCGGAACTCTTCTTCTCGCTCGGCCGGCAGACCGCGCTGTCCGCCGGCGTCGCGCGATGGATCGCCTGTTCCAGCGCTGCGCGGGAAAGTCCGGCGTACAGCCCGCGATACGAGTACGTCTGCCGTCCGGATGCGCCCTCACCTGCCATCGAGGCGCGCACCTCCGTGAGCGTGGCGGTGGAGTCCTGCGCCGCGAGCGGCGGCTCGGCGCGCCTGTCACTGCTCGCGCAGCTGTCAGCGAACAGTACGAGCAGGACGACGGATGCGACCCGCCCGGCGCGCCAATTCGTCATGCGGACTAGATCTCCCAGTTGGAGAACACCACGCCAGACGCGGGTGGCCGCTCGAGATACCCCTCCAGTGACATGCGGAGATCCGTCCACCGAACTCGCGCCCCCATCTCCACGAGACGTCGGTAGATGCGCCCGTACTCCCCCTGCACGCGAAACGCGACGCGGCGCGTGCCACTCCGCCGAGCGAGATCGGCGAGCGCGGACACCGCCGCGTCGAGCAGATGCTCGCTCGACAGCACCAGCTTGAGCACGCGCAGCTCCTCGCGCACGCGACCTTCGACGAGTGGCGCGGTGTGGCAGAGTGCGTAGCCTACGAGCGCGCTGCCGTTGTGAATCAGCAGCGTGTCGCCGAGCGCCAGCGACTCCGTGAGCTCGATCTCGCGCGTGAAATCGTAGCCAGGCATCATGCCATCGACGAGCTGGCGCGCCGCGACGAGGCTGTCCACACGATCACGCGCGCTCAGTCGCCCGAGGAGCGTCGGGGGCCGATCGGACGACGCAGCCTCCACGGTCAGGGTGATCGTGAGCATCCCGGGCACGAAGCCCAGGTTGGAGTAGAAGCCGATGTTGTCCATCGTGCGCGGCATCGTCTCGAGCCCGATCACCACCGCGCGCTGCTGCTTCAGCCAGGCGATTCCGCGCTCGACGACATCCTTGCCGACGCCGCTCCCCTGATACTCGGTGCGCACCGCGAGCGGACCCATCCACCCCTCGACGCCGGATCGATGCACCATGTTGAATGCGGCGATCTCACCGCGCGCGTCACGCCAGATGAGCGCGCCCGCTGCGGCATCCTCGATCGCGTAGCGCCACACCTGCGGGTTGAGGTTGGGCACGCGCACGCCCACCATCCCGTCGCGCCGGTACCGCTCGGTGAACGCATCGCTGAACACCACGTTCAGCGCGCCGATCTCGTCGGTGCGCGCTGCGAATGGTCCCTCCAGCTGCGCCGCCGGACGCCAGCCGCGTGAAAGCGCCATCAGTCGTCGACCCCCGCGCCGGCGAGCACTGCGCCATCGACGTCCGAGGGCTCGAGCTGCCGCACGACGGAGGCGCCGCTCTCCTCGTCGTAGCGCACGCTGATCACACGATCGAGCCCTTCACGAACCTGCTCGATGTGGGTGATGAGGATGACCTGTTCGAAGCGATCCTGCAGGCCGCGCAATAGCTCCACCACGTTCTGCCGTCGCGCCTCGTCGAGCGAGCCGAATACTTCGTCGAGGATCAGCAGGGAGAAGCTCTGGCCCGCTCGCTCCGCGATCATCTGCGAGATCGCGAGGCGCAGGCAGAGGTTCGCGATGTCCTGCTCGCCGCCGGAGATGACCGGCTTCGGCACCCCTTCCTCCATGACGGTGAGGTTGTAGCTGTCGTCCAGCTCCAGCTCGTCGTAGCGCGCGTCGGTGAGCTCGGTCAGGAAGGCGCTCGCGAGCTCGCTCATCTCGGGACGGAGTTGCACGTTGAGATCCGTGCGGAGATCGGTGTACGCGCGATCGAGCTCGTCGTGCAGTCGCTTCTGCCGGTCGAGCGCCTCGAGCTGTCCGCGCGCACGTGCCATCTCCTCGCGCGACTGCTCGGCGCGTGCGAGCGCGGCGAGTGCACCAGTCATCTCACCCTCCGCCGCGACGGCGTCCAGCTCAGCCGTGCGCAGCTCCGCCGCCGCCGCGTCGTGGCGCGCCCGCACATCGGCGTAGCTCTGCTCCGAGAACGCGAGCACGTCGCGCCGCGCCGCGAGTGTCGCGACCTGCCCCTGCGCGGCCGTCAGACCGGCCGCTGCACGGTCGCGCTCCCGCTCGAGCTGCGGGCGGCGCTCGAGCTGCGTCGCGAGGCGCGTGGCCCGCGCGTCCAGCGGGCGCAGACGCTCCAGCTCGCGACGCGCAGCGGCATGTCGCACGGCATCGTAGCCGCCGGGGATCGACTCGCGATCCGCCCGCACCTGCGCGAGGCGCTGCTCACGCGCCCGTAGGTCGCGCGCCAGCCCCGTCAGCTCCTGCACCGCGAGCTGCACCTTCGCGAGGCGCCGCTCGAGCTTGCCCATGTCGTCGAACGACGCGCGCCGGCGCTCGTCCAGCTCGCGCACCTCCGCGGGCATCTCCTCCAGTTGCTCGAGCCGCGAGGTGAAATAGCGGCCGTCCTGCACGAGCGCCTCGAGCTGCTCGTCGAAGTGGTCCAGCACGGTGCGGTAGTGATCGTGCAGTGGTCGCTCGCACGTCGGACACTCGCCGTCTTCACCCGTCGCGACGAGCCGCTCGCGATTTTCCTTGAGCTCCGCGTACTGCTGACGCAGGGCGGTACGCTTTGTCTCCGCCTCCTGACGATCGCGCACCCACTCGGTGCGCTTCGCCTCGAGCGCACCTTCGAGGCTCTCGAGCTGGGCGCGCTTTTGCTCGAGCTCCAGCACCACCTCCTCCTCGAGCGTCGGCGCCGACTCGATCTTGAGCCGGCGCTCGCGCAGCCGGCGCACTTCCTCGTCGAGCGCGCGCTCGGTGTCGAGCAGCGCCTGACGCCGGCCATCCTCGCGTCCCAGGCGATCCAGCGTCTGCAGCTCGTCGCTCAGCGCGGCCAGCGGTGCGAGCTCCTGCGCGAGCCGCTGCAGCTCGGCGTCCGCCGTCGCCACCTCCGCGAGCTCGCGCCCCACCCGCACCGCATCGCGCGTGTAAGACGCGAGCTCGCTCTCGGCCACGCGCAGCTCGGCGAGCGTTCCCTGAAGCTGCTCGCGCTCCTGCTGCGCCGCGAGCCAGCGCGGCAGGATCTGGTCGATCGCCGCCACTGCGCGCTCGCGACGCTGTACGCTGGCGCGCTGGCGCTCCGTAGCGCCCGCAACCCGCGACACCGCTTCGGCGCGCTGCCTCTCCACCGTTGTCGCATCGGGCAATGCGACTCGCACGCCGGCCGCTTCGGCCGCGAGCATTCGCGAGCGGTCCTTCACCAGCTTCTGCGCCACGCGCAGTCGCTCGTAGCCGAGCACGCGGCTGAGGAACTGCGCCCGCTCCGACGGCGCCATCGCCGCCATCACGTCGAGCTCCTTCTGCCCCGTGAAGTACGTGTTGAAGAACTCCTCGCGACTCATGCCGAGTCGGCGCCGGAGCATGTCGGTCACGCCGGTGAGCGAGTTTGCCACCGGCGAATCCGAACCGTCCAGATAGAGCTCCGCCTGCGTGAGCCCACGCTCCACGCGGTAGCGGTGACCACCCAGCTCGAAGTCCAGCTCCACCTTCACGCGCGCACCTGCCCCCGCGCGAAGCGATCGGATCGTCTCCTTCTTGCCGCGCGCCGCGTCCTGGCCATACAGCGCCCACGCGATCGCCTCGAGGATCGTCGACTTGCCCGAGCCGTTGGGGCCGATGATCCCCGTGAGGCCGCCGTCGAACGTGATGTACGTGTCGGCGTGCTGGCGGAAGTTGTGGAGGCGGAGGCTGTTGAGTCGCATCTACCCGTCCACACTCGACGGAGGCGCCGCCGACGCCCCCTCGCGCTCCTCGGCGTCCTTCAAGTAGCGAAGCCCGAGCTCGACGAGTGCGTCGCGATCCACGTCGCCCGGCACGAGTCGTTCGCGCAGCTTGTCGCGCACGAAATCCGCGAGCGACGGACGCCGGCCCGGCGCGCCATGGCCCACGGAGCGGATCATTTCCGGGCGGCGTGTGTCGAGATGGAAGTGCAGCGCGCGACGCCTGAAATCGCGCAGCTGCTTGTGATCGAGCTGTCGCGTGATGTGCCGAGGCAGGTCGCGGATCACGAGCCGCACGACCTTCTCGTCGATCCCGCCCGGCACGCTCTCGACTACGTCGCGCACGCGCTCGTTCACCTCTTCGGTCGTCAGCCCGCGTGCGCTCAGCATCGGCAGGTCGAGGAAGTCGCGCGACGGCGGCAGCGGATGGAAGACGTGCGCACCGGTCGCGAGATCATGTTCGATGATGCCCTTGCCCGGCACCCCCGCGAGCCCCTCCTCGATCTTCTCGCCCCACGTGTTCGTGCTCGTGTAGTCCAGCGAGCCGCTGTAGAACTGGTTGGGCGCGATCCGCCGGTAGACGTGGTAGTGGCCCAGGGCGATGTAGTCCCAGCGCGCCTGATGCAGCTCTTCCTGCGTCACCTCGTTCGCCGTTGTCTCCTGCGTCGCGGCGAACGGGCCCAGCATCCCTTCGACCTCACCGTGCAGCAGCAGCACGTTGTACCGATGCGTGCCTGGCGGCACGAGCTTCGGCCGCTGGTGCTGGTTGTCGGCGACGGCGAGCACCGAAAGGTCGAGATGCGGAAAATCGAGCGCCCGCGCCTCGGCGTCGATCACGTGCAGCCCCAGCGGCGTGAACAGCCGCAGGATGCAGCCGGTCTCGGCCGCGCGCGGTGTGTCGTGGTTGCCGGCGACCATGACGATCTCGGCATTCGGCAGTGCGGCGCGCAGGCGGGCGAACTGCAGATAGGCGTGGAGGATCGCCGTGTTCGTCGGCCGCACCTGGTGGAACACGTCTCCGCCAATCAGCACCAGATCGGGCGCGAGCTCGATCGTCCGGTCCAGCGCGCGGGTGAACGACTGCGCCACGTCCGCTTCCCGCTGATTGATCCCACGCGGAGTCAGCCGCTGATACTGGCGGTAGCCCAGGTGCAGATCGGAGAGGTGGACGAGGCGCAGGGCTCGATGGGACTAGGGCGGAGACAGCGGCGGAGCGGGTCCCTAACTGGTTGCGCTGGCGGAAGTTGAGCCATACCGGCGCACCACGATATTCTAACCCCCGTTCACCGCTTGTCCATCGTCCTGAGGCGTTGCGTCACACGCGTCAGGAATCGCATCGGGGCGACACCGCTGGCGACTGGTGGGGTCACGAGAGAGCGGA
>JAYUTY010000219.1:0-1721 GCA_043754875.1 Gemmatimonadota bacterium | reverse complement strand
CCCCGCCGCGAGCGCGACCTCCGCGACGTGATACAGCGCCTCGGCGCTGGGCGCGGTGGCGACCCGCGGTGGCGCCTGAGCCGGTGGTGCGGGCGCCGACGGGCCCTCGAGCGGAGATCCCGCGGGGCCCGGCGACGAGGTCGACACGTTCGAACCAGCCGCGGGCGCGGAGGTGGAAGGTGCGCGAGCTGGTCCCAACGCGCCGCGATCGACAGGCCAGCCGCCAGCTTGAGACTCACGCCCCTACTTGGTCGCGCCCGCCCCCCGCGGGAGGAAATTTTCGTTTCGGCCCCGGGTCTGGCGACTGAGCGGCTGGAGGCTCTCATGCGCACGGTCTTGTTCACGTTTGTCGTCGGTGCCGCCCTGGCAGGCTGCTCGTTCTACCGAGAGGACGAGTCTACGCTCTTGGTCACCGGCCCCGATGCGGGATCCTGTGGCGGCGGAAGCGGTAGCCGCGATGGCGGCGGCCAGGGTGGTGGCAGCAGCGGCACCTCCGATGGGGGGCGGCCCTGCGGTGGCCCGGCCGAGGACGGTGGCCTCGGCGGAGGCTCCGGCTACGACGGTGGTGGCGGAGGCTCCGGCTACGACGGTGGTGGCGGAGGCTGGGACGGCGGCGTCGGAGGCGGTGGCGACGGTGGATCCGGTCCCGCGGACGGCGGCGCGGGCCCGGACTAGCCGGGAGGCTGGACCACCGCGGCCCACTCCGCATCGCTCGGCCACGGTAGCTGCCGCAGATAGTCGCGAAAGTCGCTGCGGTCCCACGCCTCGAGCGACACGAGCACCATCCGCGGCAGCACGCCGAGGTAACGCCGCCCGACCTTGCGGCGCAGTGACAGCCGCTCGCGGAACGCCTCCTCGACTGCGTTCGCTGCGGCGACCTCACTGCGCGGGGTGAACGAGACGATCTGCGACGACCGTGCGTTGCACAGCGCCGGCGGCGTGTAGACGTAGAGCTGCCCGCACGTGGTCGGCCGCACGCGGTACACCGAGCATCGCTCGTTGTCGTCGAGAAACACGCACGGCGTGGTCCACGCGGCGACGCGCGTCGCCTCCATCGCCGCGGTGCGTGTCTGCAGCTCGGCCCGGAGCTCCGGAGTGTCGCGACCCGCGCGCTTGAGCTCGTCGGCGATGATCAGGCCCTCGTAGAGCCGCACGATCACGTACGACGCGCAGCACGCCTTGGTCGCCGTGCAGGTCGAGCAGTGCATCGGCAGCTTCTGCTGCGTTGCCACCAGGTTCGCGCCTTGGTCGGAGTCGCGATGATTCTTGGCGATCTGCTCGCCGAGCCAGTCGAGGATCTGCTCCTGCGCCACGAACTCGCCGAGCGTCCTGACCGGCTGCATGGGGTGATCGTAGTTCAGGGCTACTCGGAGCGACGATTCGGTGCAGCGTGCGAGCTTCAAGGTCACCGCACAGGTATCGCTAGTCGTTCCAGTACTGCTGCTTGACCCGGGCAGTGTAGCTCACCAGGTTCGCCTTGGTCTCCGCGTGCGTGCGAACCTCGTTGGTGAACGCCGGGCACAGGACGCCCGCTGCGAACGCATACACGGTGGCATCGTACGTGGTGGGCTTGTCGCCGCAGAAGTACGGCTTGTCGCCGAGTTGCACCGCGAGCGCATCGATGATCTTGTTACAGATCGCGACTAGCTCGGCGTGCGGCTTACGCCCGACGCCCTGCGTGCGTCCGCGCTCGACCACCTGCTTGCGCGCTCCCTTCGCGA
>JAYUTY010000218.1:0-5265 GCA_043754875.1 Gemmatimonadota bacterium | reverse complement strand
GCCCGTGGCGAGTGGTTCCAAGCCGGTGACGCTCGTGGACGCTGTGCCACTCCGTGCGATCGTCGTCGTGCCGCGCCGCTCCAGTCCGTAGTGGCCGTCGAGCGCCAACCACTCGCTGAGGAAGAAGCGCGGCGTCAGATCGAGCGCGACCACATCGCCGGCGGTGCGTGTGACCGGGCCGAACGGAGACTGCGGATACGCGACCGTTGGGTCGCCGGTGAGCGCTCCGGTCGAGCTCCTCGCGAACGACTTGACGTACCGCCCCGCGCCAGTGATCCCCAGCCGGCCGCTGATCAGGTCGATCGCGCTGTTCACCTCGACCCCGGCGCCTTGCCCCGTCCCGATGTCCGCGACGTTGCGCGCCGAGTCGGGGAGGCTCGTCGCGAAGCGCAGGTTGCCGCCGACCGTCACCCGCAGCTGTGGCCCGGTTGCAGGCAGCGTGTCGTGGCGAAAATGGTCCAGCAGGAGAAATCGCGCGCCCACGGCGATGTCGCCGAATCCCAACCGGTCCACGGTGTGCAGCGAGTCCAGCCCGCCTCCGAAGGCGCTTCGCAGCAACCCGGCATCGCTCCCGCGCCCGTTCACGTCGATGTAGGAGAGCGCGTTCGGTGCGGTGAACACCTTCGTCGTGGTACCGGCAACGGCACCGAGATAGCGCTGAATGGACGTGTTGATGGCCGAGCGGCGCTGCTCGATGCTCGCGGCGAGCGCGCTGCCCGCCAGTGGCGCGACGATCGTCGTCGACGTGTCCGTGCCCAGCCCACTCTTCACCGACGACGCGAAGCTCTGCGCGGCGGCCTGCGCGGCGCGGGCGTCCGCGAGGTTGGCCGTCACCGCCGCGCAGCCTGCCGCCGAGCTTCCGGGCGTGCATCGCGAGATGAGTGACGCGAGACTGTCCGCCGCTCGCTGGTACGCCTGGAACACGCCGAGGTTGTTCGCCGCCGCCGTCACCCGTGAAGCGCCTGGCACGTAGCCGACGTTCGCGCCGTTCCCCGTGTCGGCATTCGCGCGCAGCTGAATCGACCGACGCGTCTGAACGATGGGGACGAGCACGCCGATGCTGAGCCGGTGGGTGATCCCGAATTCCAGCGCGATTGGCGTCGTGACGATGCGCGCATCGCTGCGCACGTCCACTCGTCCCAGCGACAGCGACAGCGCGGGATTGGCCGCGAGCGAGCGCAAGCCCGCCTCGACCGGCGCGAGCCGCGGCAGTTGCGCCACGCCGAACGCAGTGCTCGAGAGCTCGTCGCCCAGTGTGCGGCGGGTTCCGTTGGCGGCGAACCGTTCGTCGTAGCGCGTCCAGCCGTTGATGATCCGCAGCTGGATCATCCCCTGTGGGATCGGCGCCGCGTCCTCGGTGTGCGACAGCGTCGCCTGCGCGGTGGCCGTCCGCGGGACGAGCGCGACTGACGTGACGAACGCTGCAGCGAGTGCCGCGGCCGATGCCGGAGTCCGGAGTCGTGCGAATGACGGGAAGTGCGATCGGGTCATCAGGGCGGCGCGGTGTGCGAGCGAAGGTGTGGGGCGGAAGGTTATCATTGGGGCGTTCGGCCAACAACTTCACCAACCTCCGCTGGATGACACACAGCCCACTTCCCAACGTTCCCTGGCAGCTCACGGGGAATCACTGGCTCGCGCTCCCGTGCATTCACCCGGCCGACGGCGCGGTGTACGCAGTGTGCATGCTTCATCGCGGCGCGCGCGCCGCCGTGGAGTTTGCGGGGGGCGCCGATTTCGTGAATGGAGGAGACGAGCCGCTCTTCAAGCCGGTCATCCTGATCGACGGGGCGGTGCAGGACCTCTCGGCGGGCACGATGGCGTGGGAGCGCGCTGCCGCGTGGCTGCCAACATTCACCTGTACCCTTGGCGACGTCATCGTTCGCGGGACGATCTTCGCGCCCTATGGTCGGGATGCCGACGTCGCCGGTGCGATCTACGTCTTCGGCGTCGAGAACCGCGGCGCGGGAGAGCGTCGCGTCACCGTACGGCTGGACGGTACGCTCGGACATCGACAGCTCCGCGTGCGCACACCGCGCGCCGCCGAGGATGCGCCACGCGTGTCGATTGGCGCGACAGGGCTGGTGCTCCTCGAGGGGAGCGCGCAGCCAGGACTCGTGGCGCTGGCGCTCGGCGCGGAGGGTGACGGCGAGGCAACGGTGGACGGCACCCGTTTCTCGGTGGCGCGCGAGCTCGTGGTGCGGGCCGGCGCGAGCGAGCAGGTCGCCTTCCACCTCGCCGCAGGCCCCGAACGGGACGGCGCCGAGGCGACGGCCGCCGTGCTGCGTAGACGCGGCTGGCGCGCACTGCTGGCTGGCACGCGCGACGCACTCCAGCAGCTCGAGCAGAGCACGGGCAACGAGGCGGTGGACCGGCTCATCAACCGCAACCTGCTGTTCGCGTACTTCTACGGCGTCGCCCGCGCCATCGACGACGCGCACTACTATCTCGTCCGGACGCGCGTGCCCTGGCACAGTGCGGGCGTGACCGTGCGCGATTGGGAAGCGCTGATGTGGACGCTGCCCGCCATCCAGCTCGCTGACGACGGGCTCGCCCGCGAGCTGCTGCTGCGGATGTGCGAGCTGCACGCCTACGCCCCTGGGCGAGGGGTGCACTACTTCGACGGCACGATGTTCGAGCCCGGCTTCGCGCTGGAGGGAGTCGCCGCGTATCCGATTGCCGTCGATCGGTACATCCGGGACACGAGTGACGATGCCATCGTGGACGAGCCGGCGATCGCCGACGCGCTCTATCATGCGAGCGACGACATCCGCGATCGGCGCGACCAGCGGGTTCCCCTCTTCTCCACCGACGTCGCCCCGGACGGCACACCGGCCGCGCATGCGTACACGTTGCACGCGAACGCGACGGTCGCCATGGCGCTCGACATCCTGCGCCGTTCACTGGACGAGCAGAGTGCGCGCGAAGTCGAGGATCCGGCCGCCGTTCGCGCCGCCATCAAGCGTCACTTCGCGCCAGACCGTGCGGCCAAGGCCACGCTGGCGGCATCGATCGATCTGGCGGGCCACTCGAGTCAGGACGACGTCGCCGCCGCCAGCGCGCTCTGGCTGCCGCTGTACGAGGCGCTCAGCCGCGAGGACTCGCTCTACCGTCGAACGGTGAAGGCGATTCCCCCGCAGGTTTCCGACCTGGTGCGCCAGGTGGGCCGCCTGATTGGTCCCGATGCGGAAGCGGTGCTGCTCTGGCTGAGGCGAGCGCCGCTGCATGGCGGGCTGGCGGCCGAGATCGTGGACGAGGCGGGTCTCGCGGTTGCCAATGGCGGCGATGCGGCGCTGTCCGGACTCGTCGCAGCCACGGCGTGGCAGGCGGTGCACGTGTACGGCTTGAAGGGAGACGGTTAGCGCCAACTTGTACCTACCACGCAGTCGCTCGTCGCACGTCTGCGCGAAGTGCGCTTGTCCGTCCAAGTCACCGCGTTCTATATTGCACGGCGCGCTAGCACGCGGCGCTCGAGGTGTGGATGGCTTTCACATGCTCGAGGTAAGTTTGCGGGAATAGCTCAGTTGGTAGAGCACAACCTTGCCAAGGTTGGGGTCGCGGGTTCGAGTCCCGTTTCCCGCTCTGGACGAAGATGCGTGATGTGACAAAGGGGGGAGCAGCTGGCTGCTCCCCCCTTTGTGCTGTTTGCATTCGCCGCGCGCGTGGACTATCTGAAGACGTGCGCCGGGATGGCGAAATTGGCAGACGCGCGAGACTTAAAATCTTGTGTCCGCAAGGACATCCGGGTTCGATCCCCGGTCCCGGCATCTCACCCGTTCTTCCGCTAGAACGGAATCTCTTCCGCCTCGGTCAGCTCACGCTCGCTAGCGTCCTGGCGCTCCGGACGCGAGGCGGTCTCCTTGTCCCCCTTCAGCGGCCAGACCACTCCGTCGCATGAGCGATCGCGGCACTTGTAGTCGGGCGCCTTCGGATTGCGCTTCGTGAGCCGGTTGTCCCACATCCGGCCACCGCACTTGGGGCATCCCGCCTCGTCCATCGCCAGCGGGCCGGTCGCCATCGGCGCCTCACCGCTGTCGCGAACCACGGCCACCTCGCTCGCCTGCTCGACGCGCGCGGCACGGTTCACCGGCGCCGCTGCCGCAGCGGCAGCGATCGGCGTCGCGCCGGCACGTCCGTAGCGACGGGCATACGTCACGGCCGGATCCTCGACCGGCTTTGCGTACTTGCCGTCGCCATCCATCTGCACCCAGTTCTGCTCGTAGGCGTACAGCTCGTGCGCGATGCCGAATCGGACGGCGGCGCGCTTGAATGCATCCGTCGCGGCCTGCTTGTAGTCCTTGCCCGTGCCAACGTCCTCGCGGATCACGCCGAGGATCTGGAGGCGAGCCTTGAAGGAGCAGGCACCCTGGTTCGCGTCCTCGTCCAGCCCGGACACCATGGGCAGGAGCGCGAGCGTGAGGTCCCACTCGCCGGGCACGACGCTGTCGAGCCGCTCCCGTACCGTGTTGGCCTCGATGTACGCGACGAAGCGGGCGATGCTGCGCCCCTCGCGCGTGACCGGACGGCCATCCTGCCGCCAGGAGATGACGCCAGCAGGAAGCGGCGCCGCGAGGGCCGTCCAGACGTCGACTTTGTCCAGGTGAGTCTCGTGTCTCGCAATCATTTCTTCTCTCATCCTACCGAATCGTGTCAGTCCGTTTGCGAGGCTCGTCAGGAGACTCGCGCGATCCGCCCGTTGTACTTCCTGGCATGTGCGACCGCGGGGCAGGCGCGGCCATGCTCGCAGTACCACCCGTGCCGATCGAAGAACACGAGGTGGTGGGTGATGCGCCCGTCGACCTGCTCATCGACGCGGTACAGATACTGGACCGACGTTTCCGGCCCACACTTCCGATAGGGATCGAGCGCCTTGATGGCGACTCGCACGACCGGTGCCGCGACGACGCGAACCTTCCGGCCGCGGACCAGCTTCAACGCGGGAGCGCTCGCGCGCTTGGCCCCCATTCGCTTGGCGGCTCGTGTCGGAGCTGCCCTACGTCCGGCCGCCTTTCGTCGCGGCGCCGTCGTCGTCGATTTCACCTTCTTTCTCTGCTTGGTCTGCTTGGCCACAACGCCCGGTCGCGCTCCGGCCGCCGCCTTCTTCGCTACTGCCCGCTTCTTCACTCCTGCGACCTTCGCCGCCACCACCTTCGCCACTGCCACCTTCGCGGTACGCACCGGCGGCGTCTTCGACGTCGCTCGCACCCTGGGTGATGGTGGCTGCAACGCGGGAACCACTTTCGTACCCCGTTCGGTAACCTTTGTTGC
>JAYUTY010000217.1:0-5293 GCA_043754875.1 Gemmatimonadota bacterium | reverse complement strand
GACCTGCAATGCGATTGCAAGGTTGTTGGACGGATCGGCGGACTCTCGATAGGTCGAATACCGGAGCGTCGTGAGCTGCGCGAATCGCACTCCCCTGTACTGCGGGAGCAGCAGCGCCTTGCCATCCGGCGTCTTGGGCACGGAGAGCTCGGCGCTCCCAGTCCCTGACGGCATACCGGAGGGGCCACTGACGAGACGGCAGGCGGTTGCGTCCACACACGCCGTGCTGCGCTGATCGTCGTAGAAGATCCAGCCGCGCATGCTGTCGGGCGTCACCACCATTCGCCCCGTCGGCGTCGACAGCGCAGCGACGGAAGGGCTACTCGGCGCGATGGATCGCCGTGCCGGATCCGTCAGGTCGCGACAGGCGAACATGACGAGCACCGCGAACGCGGTGCCCAGCGAAAGAACGATCGTACGAATCAATCGGGCACTCGAGAGCGCGCGCAGTCGATCGGAGAATGTCATGATGCTCGGAAGTAGGGCGGCCTTCCAGACGCCGAGGGAGCGCAGTCGGGACCAGACTGGATCGCCGATCGCGGAGACGTCTCGAAAGAGCAGCGAGGATGGCAACGCTAGTCCACCCCGTCATGCTGGCGTCACTTCGATTTGTGATGTCGCGTGCGCGGTTTCGGTGATCGCCAAGCGCGTCGGTCCACGGGTGTCGCTCTCGTCACCCTGCCGGTCGTAGTGCCGGTCGTAGTGCCGGTGGTAGTGCCGGTGGTAGTGCTGGTCACCGCGCTGCCGACGACGTATATCGTCCGTAGCGGCTCCACGGCCTCACGGATTTTCCGCCCTCTCCCCGACAACATGCACTCGCGCCTCTCGTTTCTCCCCCTGCTCCCCGCAGTGCTCACGCTCGCGGCTTCTAGCGCATCGGCCCAAGAGCCCAGCGCTGCGCTGGCGGGACACACCAGGCTCGCCACACTCGCCACCGCCTATCCCGCCGTCGATCGCCTGATGGCTGCTTTCGCCGAGCGGGCGAAGGTGCCGGGTATCGCGTACGGGATCGTCGTCGACGGACGGGTCGTCCACATCGGCACGGCCGGACTTCGCGATGTCAGTGTGCGCTCGCCGGTCGACACCGGCACCGTCTTCCGCATCGCATCGATGACGAAGAGCTTCACCGCGCTCTCGATCCTCAAGCTGCGCGACGAAGGCAGGCTCGCGCTCGACGATCCGGTCGAGCGCTACGTGCCCGAACTGGCGCACCTTGCGTATCCCACGACCGACGCGCCCAAGGTCACGATCCGACTGCTCCTCTCGCATTCGGCGGGCTTTCCCGAGGACAACCCGTGGGGCGACCAGCAGCTCGCCGACACCGACGAGATGCTCTCGCGCATGCTGCTTCGCGGCATCCCGTTTTCCACGTCGCCCGGCACGAGCTACGAATATTCCAACTTCGGCTTCGCCATCCTCGGTCGCGTCGTCGCCAACGTCTCGGGCATGCCGTACGCGCGCTACGTGCGCGAGCAGATCCTTCTGCCGCTCGGCATGACATCCACCACACTGCAGACGCGCGAGGTGCCGGCCGACCGGCTCGCACGCGGCTACCGACGTCAGGATGAACAGTGGCTCGAGGAGCCGCAGCTCCCGGATGGCGCGTTCGGATCCATGGGCGGCATGCTGACGTCTGTTGCCGACCTCGGACGCTGGGTGGCGTTCATGCTCGACGCATGGCCCCCGCGCGACGGCACCGAACGCGGGCCGGTGCGTCGCGCCTCGGTTCGCGAGATGCAGCAGGTCGTCCGCTTCAACGGCGCGACCGCGTCGCGCGATGCGTCCGACGGCACGCTCGCCCTCAGCGCCGGTGGCTACGGCTTCGGCCTCGGCGTTCGCCAGAGCTGCCTCTTCCCGACCATCGTGGCCCACAGCGGCGGACTGCCCGGCTTCGGCTCCATCATGCGCTGGCTCCCGGAGTATGGCGTCGGCATCGTCGCGCTGGGCAACCTCACCTACACGGGATGGGGCACTCCGACGACTCAGGCGCTCGAGCTGCTCGCGCACACGGGTGCCCTCGTGCCGCGCGAGCCAGCACCGGCGCCGGTGCTTCTGGAGCGACGTGATCAGGTGTCGAGGCTCGTGGCGAGCTGGCAGGATGCACTCGCCGACAGCGTCGCGGCGATGAACCTCTACCTCGACCAGTCCAGGGAGCGGCGGCGGGCGGCGATCGCCACGGTGGTCGCTCGCGCGGGTGGGAGCTGCCGCCCGGAGGGCCCGCTGGTCGCCGAGAATGCGCTACGTGGACGATGGCGCATGCGCTGCCGTGACGGCGATCTCGGCGTGAGCATCACGCTGGCGCCCACCATCCCCGCCACGGTCCAGTTCCTCGACGTCGCGCCGATCCGGCGCGAGGAAGTGTTGGCGCCGCCGCCTGTGTGCCGCTGACGCCAGCTCCCGAGCCTCTCGCGCCATGACCGATCCACACAGCGCCCCGAAACTCGACGGACTGCTCGAGACCGCGCTCTACGTCGCCGAGCTTGATCGCGCCCGCGCCTTCTACGTCGACGTGCTCGGCGGCACGATCCTGCTCGACTCCTCGCGGCTGCTCGCCCTCGGTATCAACGGCACGAGCGTCCTGCTGCTGTTTCATGCGGGGTCCACCAGCGCTCCGCTCCCGACGCCGGGCGGCCTCGTCCCCGGCCATGGTGCCTCCGGGGAGCAGCACCTCGCCTTCGCAATTGCGGCGGACGCGATGCCCGCATGGCTGACGCGACTGGGCGAGGCTGGCGTCGCCATCGAGAGCCGAGTCACCTGGCCGCGCGGCGGCGAGAGCGTCTACGTACGAGATCCCGATGGCCACTCCGTGGAACTCGTGACGCCGGGCCTCTGGGCCATCTACTGACCACCGGCACGCGTGCGGCGTCAGTGACTACGACAGATGCACGACGGGCGGCTGACCTCGGTCAGCCGCCCATCGTGCATTACACATTACGTCATCGGTGCCGCGTTCAGCGCATCGCGCCGAGATCGCGCACGGCACTCGCCAGCAGCTTCACCTTCGCCGAATCACTCGCCGATGATGCGTCGCGATCGAGCTGCGTCGCCAGCTGCTTCAGCGCCCCGCCGCGCTTGGCGCCCGTCGCGCCCTCCGCGGTCTTGAGCGCCGTACGCACGGCCGAGAGCCGCGCCGCGGCGATGCCGTTCGAGCGTTCGATCTGGTCGGCGTACGCACGCGCCAGGGCAAAGCTCGCCGGCCACACCATCTTCGGCTGCCCCTGCGCGTTCAGGTACTCGTACTTCACCGACTTCGCTGCATCGATCTCGTTCTGCGAGATGAAGCCGCTCGGCGTGAGCTCCATGATGTCCAGCCCGCGCGAGATCTCGGAGCTGACCATGACGCCGTTGTACCAGTAGACCGACCACGTGCCGCCGTTGCCCATGCGCGTGGAATCCACCGGGCCGCGGTCGAAGAAGGCGATTTCCTTGGGATGTGCAGCGTCGGTCCAGTCGAACAGCGAGACGCCGCCCTGATACCACGACTGGATCATCACGTCGCGACCCGGGATCGGGACGAGCGAGCCGTTGTGGGCCACGCAGTTCTCCTGCGCCGTCTGCGGAGCGGGCAGCTTGTAGTAGCTCTGGAACTGGAGCTGCCGGCTGGAGCTCAGCGTGAAGATCGCGTCGGCGCCCCATTCCTTGCGGTCGGTCGCGCGGCACTTCGGCTGGCCGCCGCCGCCCCACTCGTCGGTGAACAGCACCTTGGTGCCGTCGTTGTTGAAGGTGGCCGAGTGCCAGTAGGAGAAGTTGGAATCGGCGACCGCGGCGAGGCGCTTCGGGTTGCTCGGATCGCTGATGTCGAGCAGCAGGCCGTAGCCTTCGCAGGCGCCGCCAGCCAGGCCGATCGCCGGATAGACCGTGATGTCATGGCACTGCGTCGGGCCGGGACGTGTGGCGCCGGCCGCGGGCTCCCGACCAACCATCCTCTCGACGAGGCCCGGAATCGCCGCACGAAGCGCTGCGCTGTCGGCGGCCGTGGGGGCGCCGGTCGCGCCACGTGCCTTCACGATGCTGTCGAGCATCGGGCGCGTCATGCCGCCCGGCAGGACCATCTCGTCCCCGCGGATCGTCGCGGTGAATGCACCGTGAGCCTTCGCCTCGGCCACCGCCTTCTTGTTCGCCTCGATGTCCTCCGGCGCTTCGCTGTGGCGTGCCGGTGCGACGAGGTCGTTGAAGATGCGCGGCGAGTTGACGATCGCCGCCTGCTCCGGATGCGCGAGCGGCACCTTGATCACTTCGATGCGGAACAGCGCCGAGTTGGGATCGGCCGCGGGAAGGGCGCGCGAGCAGCCGGGCAGCTCGTTCGGCGAGCGGACGGCCGACGAGCCGGACACGTAGATGTAGACGTTGTCCTTGTCCTTGGGATCGACGAGCAGCGTGTGCGTGTGCGAGCCACGGCACGTCTGCACGTTGCCGATGTTCTTGGGGTTGGTGATGTCGGTGATGTCGAAGATGCGGACGCCGCGCAGGCGATCCTTGCTCACGGTGTCCTTCACCCCCTGGGCGCCGCAGTCGATGCGGCCGGTGAGTCCTTCACCGGAGACGAAGAGCAGGTTCTTGTAGACGGAGACATCGCTCTGCGACGCCGGGCAGACGTACGCCGTCTTGAGCGTGGGGCTGCTCGGGTTGGAGATGTCCCACACCTGATAGCCGTTGTAGCTGCCCTGGATCGCGTACGGTCCCGTAAACGCGAGGTCGGAGTTCGTGATGCCCATGAACTTCTCCGACGGCGGCGTCTTGGAGAGGACGCGCAGGTTCCACGTCGCTTCCTGCGCATTCATCAATCCGGCCTTGAGACCGACGCGTGGGTCGGGGCTCGGCGGTGTCGTCGACATGCCACCGCTCGTCGCCTGGCCGCTGGCGACCGAGGTGAGGATCGTGGTGGCACACGCCGCGATCGAGAGTAGTCGTAGTGCTGGGGTGATCGTCATGTCCTCTATGGGCTGTGGGGCGGGAAAACGTGCTGCGTTGTGCTGCTTTACGTGTGGTGCTGGTACCGCTGGTGCTACCGGCGGTCAGGGTGTGCGGGGCGCGCCCGGCAGCGCAGCAAGCATCTGCTCCATGCGCGCGATCTCGGTGGTCTGATCGACGTTGACGTCGGACGCGAACTTGAAGACGACTTCGTCCTGCGCCGCGCCATAGGTGCCGAACAGGGTCTGCACCATCGAGGTGGCACCACGATGGTGCTGGATCATGAAGGTGAGAAAGAGGCGGTCGAACTCCGTCCCTCTGGCCTGCTCCAACTGATGCATCTGCGCGTCGGTGAGCATGCCCGGCATGAGCATCGAATGCG
>JAYUTY010000216.1:0-1738 GCA_043754875.1 Gemmatimonadota bacterium | reverse complement strand
GACCGAGCATCACGCCGTGACCGGCGCCGCCCGTGATCTCGTTGTCCAGCACGTCGATGTTCACGCATCCACCGCGCAGCCAGATGCCGCCGAGCGCGGAGTACTCGTTGCCGGGCTTGTCCTGGTCGACGATCACGACGTTGCGCTGGATCCGCGCATCGGTGGTCGCGACGGTGATCAGGCTCCACCCGGTCACGACGTCGGCAGTCGACACGCGATTGTGCACGATCTCGGCGCGGCGACCGCCGCGGATCTCGATGCCGCTCTTCCCGCCCGCGCGCACCTCGCAGTGTGCAACGCGCATGTCCTCGAGCATCGGCGTGAAGAACGTGCCGTCGGGGTTCACCGTGCCGGCGGCCGCATCGGCCTCGAGCAGGATCCCGATGCCGAGATAGCCGCCCTCGACGTAGAGCTTCTCGATCGTGGTCCCGCTCGTGTCGAGCACGTGGATCGCGGGGCTCGACGGATTGAACTCGCCGGGCGCCGCCTTCGCGATGATCCGCGACCGTGGACCACAGCCGATCAGCTCCACCTTCTTGCGGTTCTTTATCTCGACGTTCTCGATGTACGTGCCCGGGAGCACGCACACGCGTCCGCCGGCGGGTGGGAGAGCGTCGATCGCACCCTGCACGGTCGCGAAATCGCCATGGCTCGTGACGCCATCACCGACCGAGTGCGTGCAGCACCCGTCCGTCGCGGTGATCGGATGGAGCGGGACGCGGCAGTCCTCGTCGATCACCGCGCCGTTGGCGGTCCAGTGCAGCTCGGCGAGCGGGACGCGGTGATGATGGATTCCAAACGGCGGCGCGTGATCGACGAGCGGTGACGGGTTGTCGAGCCCGGCACGCACGGGGAAGGTCCAGTAGTCGCCGGATACGTAGGTGCCGGTGCCGAACTCGAGCCGGATCCCGTCGCGCAGCTCGTTCGCCGGGCCGGTCGGGAAGTCGGCGATCGGACGAACGCCGTTCCAGATCCGCACGAACCACGAGTCGGTCGACGGCGGCGGTGCGCCGAACATCGCGGCCTGCGACAGGTCGATCTCGCCGTCGGTGTCGAGGGTCGCGGGCGCACCGTAGGCCACGCGCCACCGTCCGAGCGGTGCGTCTAACACGAGCGCCTCGAGATAGAACGCGGTCAGCCCCGAGCGCAGGATCGCCTGGTCACCGGCGACGAGCGACAGCTTCTTCGCCGCTGCGTCGTACATGCCGCGCCCGACGAGGCCACCGTTCCACTGCGACCACTTGAACATCGACCCGCCGCGTGTGACGTCGGCGATCTCGATGCGATACAGGTCGTGCTCGAGACCGCTGTAGCCGCCGCCTTGCACCACCGGGCAATCGCCCGCCGTCATCGTGGTCGGTGCAAGCGTCGCGTGCAGCGAACCATGCTTCGTCAGATCGTCGCCGAGCTTCAGCGTGCGGCAGGTGTCATTCGCGCCCAGGCGATAGAGCCGCAACGCGTATGCGGTCTCGATGCGCTCCGCGGTATCAGGACCACCGAGCGCGGGCTCGATCAACTCCAGGGGGACCTGATAGCCGTTGAGCGAGCGGCGCCACACCTCGAGGATCACCGCGTCGCGCGTGCCGGCGGCACCAGTGTCCGCGGGCGGGGTCTGCAGCGGTAGCCCGAGCTGCGTCGCGACGCGCTGGACCGGTTTGGTCGGCACGCCCTCGAGCTCGACCAGCAAGCCGTCGGCCCAGGCGAGCCCGGGCATCAGATTTACGAGGACCTGATTGTT
>JAYUTY010000215.1:0-1738 GCA_043754875.1 Gemmatimonadota bacterium | reverse complement strand
GGCCGCGCGCGCCGCTGCGGCTGGTTCGACGCGCTCGTGGTGAAGTACGCGACCCGGGTGAACGGGCTCAGCGATCTCGCGGTCACCAAGCTCGACGTCCTCGACACGCTGGACCAGTTGGCGATCTGCACGGGTTACGAAATCGACGGGGAGCGCCATGACGAGTTCCCGAGTGATCTCTCGGCGCTCGAGAAGGTGGTACCGACGTACGAGTGGTTCGACGGGTGGAAGCAGTCCACTGCCGACGCGCGGTCGCTCTCGGAACTGCCGACGGCTGCGCGGCGTTACGTCGATCGGATCGAGGCGCTGTGCGAGGCGCCGATCACGTACGTGAGCGTCGGCACGCGGCGCGACCAGATCATCGGACTGTAGGGAGCACCAGCGAGTGGCTGATCGGGCACAGAGTGGCACCGACGTGGATCTGCTGATCGTCGGAGCGGGGCCGTGCGGGCTCGCGGCGGCGATCTCGGCGCAGCGTGCGGGGCTCGTGGCGCGCGTGCTCGACGCGGGCCCCGTGGTGAGTACGATCGTCGAGTATCCGAACTACGTGAGTTTCTTCTCCACGGCCGAGAAGCTCGGGCTCGGTGGGATTCCATTCGTCGTCGCGGGTGGCAAGCCCTCGAGCCGCGACGGGCTCGCGTACTACCGGGCGATCGTACTGCACTTCGGGCTGGACGTGCGGCAGTACGAGCGCGTCAAGCGGCTGGAGCAGATCAGCGATGCGGACGGCGGCGGCTGGGTCGTGCACTCGATTCCAATGGAGGGGATGCCGGTCACGACGCGCGCGCGCGCCGTCTGCGTCGCCACCGGCTTCTTCGGCTCGCCGAACTACCTGCGCGTGCCGGGCGAGGAGCTGCCGCACGTCCACCACACGTATCGAGAGGGGCACGGCGCCTTCCAGCAGGACGTCGTGGTCGTCGGCGGCGGGAACTCGGCGGCCGAGGCGGCGCTGGAGCTCTGGCGCGCCGGGGGGCGGGTGACGCTCGTGCACTTCGGGCCGGACTTCGACAAGCGGATCAAGCCGTGGGTGCTGCCGGACTTCGTGAACCGCGCGGCCGAGGGAGCGATCGGCACGCGATGGAACAGTCGGGTGACGTCGATCGCGCCGGGCACCGTGACGATCAGCGGACCGCAGGGTGCGGAGGAGCTACCGGCGCGGTTCGTCTATGTGATGACCGGCTTCGCACCGAACACGAGCCTGCTGCGCGATGCCGGCGTCCCGATCGATGATGTGACCGGCGTACCGGCGCACGACGAGGCGACGCTGGAGACGCCGCTGCCTGCCCTGTTCATCGCTGGCGTGGTGGTGGCCGGCTACGACGCGAACAAGGTGTTCATCGAGAACGGGCGGTTCCACGGGGAGAAGATCGTGGCGCGGCTGCTCGGGCGCCCTGTCCCCCCACCGCCACGGCTGAGCGCGGAGCTCGATACCTGAGTAGCTTTGCGGGTTCGGAGCGCCGCGAGGAACGCTGCTCGCGCGCGCGGCGCCGCACCCAGCGGCGTCGAAGCCATCCCGACCCGATCGACCTCCGATGCCCGCAAGCACCCAGCCCGACGTCATGGACAAGCTCGTGTCGCTCTGCAAGCGGCGCGGCTTCATCTTCCAGAGCTCCGAGATCTACGGAGGCACCGGCTCGGTGTGGGACTACGGGCCGCTCGGCGTCGAGCTCAAGAAGAATCTGAAGGACGCCTGGTGGCGGAGCATGGTGCGGATGCGCGACGACGTCGTGGGACTCGA
>JAYUTY010000214.1:0-5299 GCA_043754875.1 Gemmatimonadota bacterium | reverse complement strand
TACGTCATGTACCCCGCAGCGTAGAGAATGCCGAGCGCTGTCTTCGCGTCCATGATCTGGCCATTGCCGATCAACTCCAGCGCCTCGGACAGCCGCATAACGATCACGTCGGCGAATTCGTCCGCTTCCCGCGCCGATTGTCCATGCGTGAGCCCGGTGGCCATGAAGAGATGAATCACCTCGTCGGTGAATCCTGGCGTGGTGAACATCGTTGTCAGCGGCTCGAGATGCGCCGCAGTACAGCCGGTCTCTTCCTTCAGTTCCCGCGCGGCGCACTCTTCGGGCGATTCGTTGCCGTCGAGCTTGCCGGCTGGGATTTCATAGATGTAGCCGCCCGCCGCATAGCGATATTGCCGCAGCAGGAGCAGCTGCGGCTCCTCTCCCGTCGGGTCGTTGAGAAATGGCACGATCGCCGACGCTCCCGAATGCCGCACGATGTCGAACTCGGCCTGACTGCCGTCCGGGAACTCGATCGTGTCGTGGTTGAGCGTGAAGATCTTTCCTCTGTACAGCTCGCGGCTCTCCAGCTGGTTGTCGGGACGTTCCCCGCGGGGACGCGCGATCACGTCGTCGGCCGTCACGACCGGCAGCCCTTTTTTCTTGGCGTTGCTGCTGTCGTCGCGCGATTCGTTCAAGTCGTCACTCATGTGGTCGTCTCCGCCTCACCTGACACCGATATGACCTCGGGTGTCATTCCGGTCACCTCGCCAAGCGGGCCGGCGATCGCTGCCGGATCGCCAACGACGACAATGCGGAGCTGGTCGGGATGCAGGTGACGCTGCGCGGCGCGCTGTACGCCGTCGACCGTCACGGCTCGAACCTGCGCGCGATATTGATCGTAGTAGTCATCGGGAAGCTCGTGGAGGACGAGGGTGGCCAGCGCGGACGCGATCGCCGCTGTGGTCTCGTAACGAATTGGAAACACGCCATCCAGATAGCTCGTCGCGAGGGTGAGCTCGCTCTCGCTGATCGGCTCGGCGCGAATGCGGTCGATCTCGCCGAGTACTTCGCGGATCGCCGCGGCGGTCACGTCGCTCTTCACGGCCGCGTCGACGACGAACGGGCCGGCGCCCCGCCGGAACGCGAATCCCGAGTGGGCGCCGTACGTGTAGCCATGTGCCTCGCGCAGGTTCAGGTTGATGCGCGAGGAGAACAGCCCGCCAAGCACGGCGTTCATCACCATCGTGTCGAAGTAGTCGGGCGTCGAGCGCGGCAGCCCGACATGCCCGACGCGGAGCTCGGACTGCGGCGCGTCAGCCTTCGCGATCACGCGCACCAGTCGTCCCGTCTGCGCTGCATCCACTCGGCTCGCCGGCGGCGGCGCGACTCCTCCCGTCCAGTCGCCGAACAGTGACTCGGCGAGCGAGCGCGCCTGTACCACCGTCACATCGCCGGCGAACACCAGCGTGGTGGCGCTCGGTTGATATCGGCGCGTGTAGAAGGCGCGCACGTCGTCGCGCGTCAGCGCGCGAACGCTCGCGGCATCGCCCGCGTCCGGGGTCGCGTACCGCGCATCCGGCGTGTAGACCGCGCGCGCGAACTCGTCGTCGGCCAACCCGCGCGGCTCGGCGCTCTGCTGCAGCAGCTCGGCCAGCCGCTCCTCCTTGAGGCGCAGCACTTCGCGCTCCGGAAATTCTGGCGCGCGCAGTAGGTCGCGCACGAGCGCAAGCGCTTCCGGCAGCCGCTCGCTCAGTGTGGTGAGCGAGACGGCCGCGATGTCCCAGTCGGCATGCGCATCGACCGACGCGCCGATGCGCTCGAATCGGTCCGTGAGCGCGGCGCCATCCATTCCCGCCGCCCCCTCGAGCAGCAACTGCGCCGTGAGCGCCGCGACCCCCGCGCGGCCGGCTGGCTCGGTCACCGCGCCTGCGTTCACGACGGCGAACACCGTCACGAGCGGCAGCTTGCTCACTGGGGCGACGACGAGCCGCATCCCGTTCGCCAGCGTCGCTCGCTCGAAGTGCGGAAAGTGGTAGCTGCGCGGTGCGGCAGGCTCCGGGCGAGGCAGCGGCGCGCTCGTCATGGTCGCGCTGCTCGTCGCGCTGCTCGTCGCGCTGCTCGTCGCGCTGCTCGTCGCGCTGCTCATGGGGCCTCCGCCATCGCGAGGTCATCCTGCACGGGGGCTTCGGCGTTCTCGCGCGGCACGTAGACCAGGCTGGCCCGGTTCTCGTGCACGAGCCGCTCGCGGATGAATGCATTCACCTGCTCCGCTGTCACGGCGCGGTATCGCTCCGCCTGCACGTTCACCAGCGATGGGTCATCGAAGTACGTCGTGAACAGCGAGAGCTTGTCCGCCCGTTCCCCCGCCGACTGCAGCGCGGCGATCAGTTCCGTCTCGATCAACGTCACGGCGCGCGTGACCTCCGCCTGCGTCACCCCCTCCGCGACTGCGCGGTCGATCTCCGCGTTGACTGCCCGTTCCAGCTGCTCGACGCTCGACTCCGGCCGCGCGGTCGCGTCCACCACGAGCAGGTCGCTCCCCTTGGACAGGTCGTACGTGAACGCCGACACCTCGGCGGCCACCTGCTGCTCACGGACGAGCGCCCGATAGAGCCGGCTTCCCTTCTTCATCCCGAGCACCGCGCCCGCCACGCTCGCGGCGTAGTACGCTGGCGAGCCGAAGACCGGCGAGCGGAAGGCGAGGAAGAGCCGCGGCAGCATGACGTCGTCCGGCACGACCTCGCGCCGCGCGCCGCCAAACGTCGGCGCCAGCGTCATGTCGGCGAGCGGCGGCTTTCCCGCGCCGCGCGGGATCGTGCCGAACTGCCGCTCGATCATCGTGCGCGCCTCCGCTGGATCGAAGTCGCCAGCGATCGAGAGCACGGCGTTGTCCGGCGTGTAGTACATCGTGAAGAAGGCGGCGATGTCATCCAGGCTTGCGGCATCGAGATCGTCCATCGACCCGATCAGCGAGTGGTGGAACGGATGCTCCGCGTCGAAGCAGAGCGCCGGCAGCTTCTCCCACCAGGTGCCATAGGGCTGGTTGTCCATCGACCATCGCCGCTCGTTCTGCACCACGTCGCGCTGCGTGTCGAGCTTCTGCTGCGTCATCGCGGGGATCAGGTAGCCCATGCGATTCGCCTCGAGCCAGAGCGCGAGCTCCAGCTGGTTCGACGGGACCGTCTCGTAGTAGTTGGTGCGGTCGAGCCACGTGGAGCCGTTGAGCGTGCCGCCGGCGCGCTGGATCAGCTCGAAGTGCTCGTTCGCGCCGACGCTCGCCGAGCCCTGGAACAGCATGTGCTCGAACAGATGGGCGAAACCGGTACGGCCTGCGCGTTCGTTGGCCGAGCCGACGTGATACCACAGGTTGACCGCGACGAGGGGTGCCGTGTGATCCTCGGAGAGGACGACGCGGAGCCCGTTGGGCAGCCGATAGTGTTCGATGGGAATGGGCATCCTGGAAAGTTGCATGCGGGGAGGGACGCGTGGAACCGGCACTGGCTGCGCGCCGAGCGTCGTCCGTTCTGCATCTCCTGCACCTTTCCGCTTGCCATTGGCCAGGACAGCCTTGGTCGCCGGGGACATTCCTGGTCTCGATGAGTATCGGCGACAGCGACGTCCAGCTTCACTTGACGGGCTCGAGCTTGAGCTCGAGCTCGGTCACGCTTGCTTGGCGAACCCGTGGATGACAACGGGGCACGCCATCCATGGCGTGCCCCGTTGTCAAACGTCACTCCCGCCTGGCATCGCTCAGCGTCGCCGGCCGCCCCTGGTCACGGCGTCGCCGGCGCCCCGAGCACGTCCCGCGTGTCGCGCACCGTCAGCTCGCCCCTGTGCAGCGAGCGCAGCCCGGGCTCGATCGTCTTCCGGTCGCCGACGATCACGAGCGTGAGCTTGTCCGGATCGATGTACTGCCGCGCCACGCGCTGCACGTCCGCCTGCGTGACGGCGCCAATGCGCTGCACCGCGGTGTTGTAGAAGTCGAGCGGCACGTCGTACGCCAGGAGCGGAAGCAGCTGCCCCGCGATGCCGCGCGTCGTCTCGAATCCCTGCGGCAAGCCGAGCTGCAGGTAGCGCTTCGCGCGCTCGAGTTCGTCGCGTGGCACCGTGTCGCGGATGCTCCTGAGCTCCCGCATGAACTGGATCAGCGCCGAATCCGTCTTCGCCGTCACCACTTCGGCGCTCGCCGTGAACGGCCCCGCGTTGCGGCGGTAGGAAAAGCCCGAGTTGGCGCCGTACGTGTAGCCGTGCACCTCGCGCAGGTTCTGATTGAGCCGGCTGCTGAAGGAGCCGCCCAGCAGCGTGTTCATCACCTGCAGCGCGAAGTAATCGCTCGTCGAGCGCGGCACGCCGACGCCGCCCAGACGGAACGACGACTGCGCGGCGCCTGGCTTGTCGATCAGCACGAGCGACGTTGCCTTCGTCACCGGCGTCTTGAAGGCACTCGCGGGCGGCACGTCGCCGCGCCCCCAGCTTCCGAACAGCGCCTGTGCCCGCCGCTCCACGTCGCCAGGCGTCACGTCGCCCACCACCAGCAGCGTCGCGTTGTTCGGGCGGTAGAACGTCGTGTAGAAGCGGAGCAGGTCGTCGCGGGTGATCGACGCGATCGACCCCTCGGTGCCGGCGAGCGGACGGCCGTAGGCGTTCTCCTCGCCATACACCGCCGATGCGAATGCGCGGTCGGCGATTGCCGGCCCGCGGTCGCGCTGCTGTTGGAGCCCGGTGAGCCGGATCTTTCGGCTACGCTCGAGATCTGCCGGCTGGAGCGCCGGATGCAGCACCACGTCCGCGAACAGCGCCATCGCACTGTCGAGCTGTGCCGTCGGCGTGTGGAGCGACACGGTCGACTGCTCCCATCCACTCCCGGCGTTCAGGCTCACCCCGAGAAACGCCTGCTGGTCCGCGAGGGCAAGCGCCGGCCGCGTCGTCGTTCCCTCGAGCAGCATGGACGCGAGCAGCCCGGCCGCCCCCGTCTTCTGACCCGGATCCGCTTCACCACCCGTGCGGAGCTGAAGGATCACGTCCGCGAGCGGCAGCTCGTGCTGCTCCACAACCACGATTCTCAGCCCGTTGGCAAGCTGACGCGTCACGATCGGCGGCACTGAAAGGGTCGGTGCCGAGCCGAGTGCCGGTGGTTTGGTCAGGTCGATGGTGACCGGCGTCGGCGGTGGTGCCGGCGTCACGGGCGTCGTCACGACCTTCGGACCTCCGCACGCGGCGATCGCCAGCAGCGTCGCGGCGCCTGTCACGCGGCACGTGCGGCACGTGCGGCACGTCATGGTGCGAGTCACTTGGCACCTCCCGACACCATCAACTCCTTCTTCCCCTGCGGAACCACGGTGAGCACCACCTTGGGCTT
>JAYUTY010000213.1:0-5301 GCA_043754875.1 Gemmatimonadota bacterium | reverse complement strand
GGGCGCGCTGCAGCGGTGCGGGCTGCGCGGAGTCGGCGATGTACGCCCGCAACGCAGTGCGTACCTCGGAGACAGTCCCTTCATCCAGAAGAGTCGGCGGCGTCTGGCTCGAGTCGAACGCCATCATCATGCGTGCAGACGATTCGGTGTGGTACGACACTGCTGCACTCAGACGGGGACGCCTTGGAAGCCCGTGCAGCGGATACGAATGTTTATCATCGCGCGGCGCGCGTCAAGAGCGGCGTGGGCCGAAGTGAGGACCGATGATGGTCCTTCTCTTGCTGCGACAGGGCGCTACAGCCGTCGCTGGCGACGTGACGTAGACCCGAGCGCGGATGATGTCGTGAGTCGTGCTGCCGTACTGATCCTCTCGTCCGATCCTCTCTCCGCCGCGTTGCTTGGTGCCGCCGTCGAACTCGCGGAGCTGGTGCCCAACTTTCCCCAGGTCGCCGAGGGCGCCAGGCCCGCGCTGCTCCGTGTTCGACCGCAGCTGGTCATCGTGGACTGTGACCATGACGAGGCCTGCTCGGATGCCTTCGTCGGACCGGCGATCATGACCGGCGCCCGCGTGATGCTGCTTCGCTCGCGCCGCTCGACCACGGACCGTGCAGAGCTCGCCAAACGACTGGGGCTCACCGTCGTGGAGATGCCGCTCGAGCACGAGACACTCGGGCGGTTGCTGCACGAGGCGCTCACGCGCTGACGGCGCTCACGCGAGCGCTGCTGCTGGACGTCGGCTGCGCGCCGTGAAGGCGTCCTGCGCATCGCACGCGTCGCAGTTCCCGCACACCCACGCGTTGTCCACCGGCTCGCCGAAGTACTCCAGCAGGAAGCGCGTTCGGCACCGTGCGCTCTGGCAGTAGACCACCATCGCCTGCAGCTTCGCGCGGTCCTGCACGCGCCGCTCCTCGTAGTCGGTGAGGTCGGCGCTCAGGTCGATCGAGGTGAGGCGGCTCTGCAGCCGCTCCCATCCACCACCTCGATGCTCGCGCACCAACCCGTGCCGCTTGAGCAGAACGAGGACGATGCGTGCCTTCCGCCGCGCGACCCCCGACTGCTCGGCGAGCGTGTCGAGCTGCACGCGCTCGAGCAGTGGATACTGCTCCAGCACGAGCGCTACCTTCGCGGCCTCCTCCACGTCGGGATACTTGCCGCCCAGGAAGTAGGACTGCACGCGCGAGTCCTCCACGCGGTACAGCACGCTGCACACGGCTGGATTCCCATCGCGCCCCGCGCGCCCCGCCTCCTGGTAGTACGCCTCGACCGAGCCGGGAAAGTGATAGTGCAGCACGAAGCGGAGATCGCGCTTGTCGATGCCGAGGCCGAAGGCGTTCGTCGCGATCATCGCGCGCAGCTCGCCGTTCATGAACGCATTCTGCGACGCCTTCCGATCGGCCGGGCTCATCTTGCCATGATAGAGGCCGATCGCGTGATGGTCCTTCAGCAGCGCGTGCAGCCGCTCCGCTTCCTTGATCGTCGCGGTGTAGATGATCCCGCTGCCCTCGTTCCTTGAGAGCACGCGCTCCACCTCCGCGTCCTTCGACGTCTGGTTCACCGTTCGCCGCACCTCGAAGCGCAGGTTGGGGCGCGCGAAGCCGGTGATCGTGACATCGGGGTCGATCATGCCGAGCTGTCGCGTGATGTCGTCGCGCACCTCGGCCGTCGCCGTCGCGGTGAGCGCGAGGATCGGCGGCTTGCCAAGACGTGCGACGACCGAGCCGAGCGTGAGGTAGTCGGGGCGGAAGTCGTGACCCCACTGGCTCACGCAGTGCGCCTCGTCCACGACGAACAGACTCACCGTGCGCGTGAGCAGCCGGTCGAAGAAGTCGCGGTCCTTGAACCGCTCGGGGGTGAGATAGAGAATCTCTCCCTCGCCCTCGAGCACCTGGCGCGCCGTCTCGCGCGTCTCACCGGCCGAAAGATGCGAGTGCATGGCGAGCGCGTCCACGCCGTGCGCGTGCAGCTTGTCCTGCTGATCCTTCATGAGGGCGATCAGCGGGCTCACCACGACGGTAAGCCCGCTGAGCAGGAGGGCGGGCAACTGGTAGACGATCGACTTGCCGCTGCCGGTGGGCATCACGACGAGGGCATCTCGCCCTTCCAGCACCGCCTTCACCGGCGCCCACTGTCCCGTGCGAAAATCATCGTGCCCGAACCGCTCGCGGAGGACGTCACGCGCACGGGCCTTGGTTGGCGCCTTGGTCATGCGGCCGGGGAAGGCAGAAAGCGGGCCGAGGCTACTGCGCCTCGGCCCGCTTTGATCGTCGGGCGACGCTCAGCCGACGAGGAGCTGGCAATCAGCCAGTGATCTGCGCGTCGCTCTTACCCAAGTTGATGCTGATCTTCCGCGGCTTGGCGGCCTGCGCCTTCGGCACGATCACCGTGAGCAGTCCATGGTCGAACGACGCATTGATCTGCTCGGCATCGACGAACTCCGGCAGGCGCACCGAGCGCTCGAAGGCGCGGTTCGCCCGCCCGGCCGCGAAGAGCCGCAGCTCGCCGTCCTTATTGCTGTGGAAGCTGGCCGGCCAGGATCGAGTGCCTCGGCTTGCACCGATGACAGGCGGTCTGTCACGAATGCAGAGAGGGGGCAGTTCGCGCGCGCAACACCGGTTGGCGGGCGAGTCTTGGTGAGCGCAGCCGCAGCGGTTAGGCTGTGGAATGACCGATCCCACCGCCCTTCTGGACTGCTTCGCCATCGTCGCGCCCGGGCTGGAGGCGCTGGCGCTCGCCGAGGCGCTCGCCCTGGGGCTGCCGGCGGGACCGGAGGAAGGGGGGATCGCGTGGCGGGGCGACGCGTCGAGCGTGTTGCGCGCCAACATGGGGCTTCGCATTGCGTCGCGGGTGCTCGTGCGCCTGGCGAGCTTCGAGGCGCGGTCGTTCGCCGAGCTCGAGAAGTTCGCGCGCCGGATCCCGTGGGGGCAGGTGCTCGCGCCGGGCGACGCCGTGCGCTTCCGCGTGACGTGCAAGAAGTCGCGTCTCTATCACTCCGACGCGGTGGCCCAGCGTGTGGCGGACGCGGCGCAGCGCACGGTGCGAGGGCTGCGCGCCGAGGGAAGCAGCGTCAGCGACGACGAGGAGTTCGACGTGGCCGAGACGAGCCTCGTCATCGTGCGCTTCTTCCACGACCGGTGCACGGTGAGTGCGGACACGTCGGGCGCGCTGCTGCACCGACGGGGTTACCGGCAGGCCACGGCCAAGGCGCCGCTCCGGGAGACGATCGCGGCCGCGCTGCTCGCGGCGAGTGGCTGGGACGGTGTGGCGCCGCTGATCGATCCGCTGTGTGGATCGGGGACGATCCCGATCGAGGCAGCCCTCAT
Organism: Gemmatimonadota bacterium; assembly: GCA_043754875.1. Taxonomy (GTDB): domain Bacteria; phylum Gemmatimonadota; class Gemmatimonadetes; order Gemmatimonadales; family Gemmatimonadaceae; genus AG11. The sequence goes on along the minus strand of JAYUTY010000213.1, from coordinate 1,981 downwards.
ATCGGCGGGGATTGCACCGGGAGCTCGCCGCCGCTTCGCGATCGAGCGGTGGCCCGGGATCGGTGCCGAGGTCGTGGCGTGCGCGCGCGGGCAGATCACTGCAGATCTCGCGACATCGCGGGTTGGCGCGCCGGCGCGAATTCTCGGCACCGACCGGGACGCGGGGGCCGTGGTATCGGCGCGGGCGAACGCCGAGCGTGCCGGGGTGGAGTCGAGCATCGAGTTTCTGGAGCGGACGATCAGCGAGTTGGTCGTTCCGGAGGGACCCCCGGGGTGGATCGTCACCAATCCACCTTATGGCGTGCGTGTGGGAGACGCGACACGGGTACGAGACCTGTGGGCACAGTTGGGCAACGTGTTGCGGGAGCGTGCTGTCGGTTGGCAGGTGGCGCTTCTCTCGCCCGAGCCAGCGCTGGATCGCCAGCTCAAGCTCGTCTTGCGCGCCGTCGCGGCGACGACGAATGGCGGCATCCCGATTCGGCTGATGCATGGTACGGTGCTTGAGTCGTGATACGAGCGGGTTGATGACGCCATGACGGCGCGAATAGCCGGGCTCCAGCGCTCCGGCGGAGGTGTGCCGAAGATCCGCGTGGAGCGGGCGGAGGTGCAGTTGACCGGGCTCGTGGGGGATTGGCAGCGGAACAGGAAACACCACGGTGGACCGGATCGGGCGCTCTGCCTCTACTCTGCCGAGCTGCTTGACGCCCTTCGTGCAGAAGGACACGATGCCTTTCCAGGGGCGTTGGGCGAGAACGTGACGATCAATGGGCTCGACTGGACGCTCCTCTGTCCGGGAACCGGGCTGCGACTCGGGGGAGTGGAAGCCGAGGTGACCGCATTCGCTGCGCCGTGCCGAACGATCGCGCATGTGTTCAGGAGTGGCAGCTACTCCCGCATCAGCGAGAAGCGGCACCCGGGATGGAGCCGCGTGTACGTACGGATCCTGCGCGGGGGCTCGATGGCGATCGGCGACCCCGTCGTGGTCGACCCGGCCGTGGTCGGGCGCTGACCACGCGGACAGGCGCACGGACCGCGCAGCGTCATCTGTCGCCGGAGCAACTAAACAATAACTATTCATGAATCACAGAGCCTGATTATTGCGTCCCGTGCGAAGGTCGCGCTCTGGTGCTCCACCCCTGCGTCGCGCTCGGCATCGGTGCCCGGATCACCACCGCGCACCACGCTATGAATCGCACGATGCAGCATCGGTAGCACAGAATGCTCCAGCTCGGCACGACCCTTGAAACAACCTGCCCGTTGGCGTATCCAGGATCCAGTTGGGTATGCCTGCCCGAGATACCGCCGCTCAGTGTGGCGGGCTTTCGCTTCGTCTTCCCCAAGAGGTGCTGACCGTGGCTGTCGGCGATACAGAAGAGACGCCTGAACAGGAAAGCGCGCCGACGGGGCGCGGTGCTGGCCCTCAAGGTGGCGGCAAGGGAAAGCGAGGGCGTCCTCGACGCACCGTCGCGGCGACCGGGGTCGACATGACGCTGCCAGACGATGGCGGCTCATCCCGTCCCACTGCGGCACGACGTCGGGGCCGGAGCGCCGGAGGCGCCGACGGCGACGGTAATGGCAGTGGCAGTGGTGACGGCAACGGGAATGGAAGCGGCAACGGCGGCAACGGCGGCAACGGCGGCAACGGCCGAGGGACGCGCGATCGCGCCCTGCGCCGCGTGCTGGCCGGCCTCCGGTCGCTCGACGCGGGCGACTTCGCGGTGCGAATGGACAGCGCCGACGATGCGCTGCTCGCCGAGGTGTCCGACATCTTCAACAGCGTGGCGACGAAGCAGGCGCGACTGGCCGACGAGCTGAGTCGGGTCGCACTGTCCGTCGGGCGCGAGGGGAAGATGCGGGACCGGGCGACCATCGGACCGGCGGCTGGTCACTGGGCCGCCAGCGTCGACGCCCTCAACTCGCTCATCACCGATCTCGTGCAGCCCACCTCGGAAGTGGCGCGCGTCATCAAGGCCGTGGCCGA
>JAYUTY010000212.1:0-5305 GCA_043754875.1 Gemmatimonadota bacterium | reverse complement strand
GATGCAACCTGCGCTCGCGCAGCGCCCCGTGACGCGGGCCGACGCCGAACGGGCGGCGCTCGCCAGCGGCTCGCGTGTCGCGCTCGCGCGGATCGACTCGGCGGCTGCCGCGGCTCGACTGCTCACCGCGACCGCGCTCCCCAATCCGACGCTCACCGCCTCGTACAGCCGGGCGGCGCCGCAGAAGCACGTGTCCGTCGAGCTGCCGCTCCTGGACGCGCTACGCACGCGCGGCATCCGCGCAGGACAGGCGCGTGCCTCCGTGAGTGCGGCGCGGCTACTCTACGCCTCCGAGCGGATCGCCGCGCTGCTGGAGGTGGACACCACGTACACGCGCGCGCTTGCGTCGAACGCGCGGTACCAGCTCTCGCGCCAGACCGCGCTCGACGCGGACAGCCTGCGCAAGATGACGATCCGCCGCCGCGACGCGGGCGATGCGAGCGATCTCGACGTCGACCTTGCCACCGTGGCGGCAGGGCAGCAGCTGAATGTCGCCGCGGGCGATTCACTCAACTACATGAGCGCGCTGCTCACCGTACAGACGCTGATGGGGCTCGCGGCCGACAGCACGGCGATCGTGCTGGCCGACTCGCTAGTGCTGACGCCGTTCGACACGATCAGCGTGCAGCGCACGCTGGACGCGGGCGCGCTCTCGATCGCGACGCCGATCGGCGTCACGGCTGGTTCCAACAGCGATCAGGTGAACCCAACCTCGAGCGCAGCACAGGGTGGCACTCCGCCGAGTGCGCTCGGCGCGCCAGCGAGCGTTGCTGCCGCCGAGGCGGCGCTCGAGGTCGCGACGCTTGGCGTCGCCGTGCAGCGGCGGAGCATCTTCGCCTATCCATCGCTCAGCGTGGGAGTGGAGTTCGGCGATCCATCGGGGAGTGAGCCAGGGCTGCTGCCGATAATCGGGATTGCGCTGCCGCTTCCCTTGTTCAGCCGCAACGCAGGCCCGATCGCCGAGGCGACAGCGGAGCGAGAGCGGGCACGAGTGCAGCTGACGCTCGCGCGGCTGGAGGCGCGGCAGCGCGTGATCGAGGGCGCACGCGAGCGCGCATCGCTTCTGGCGCGCGTGCAGCGCGACCGCGATCTCGTGGTCAGAGCGCAGCGTGTGGCCGCCAAGTCGCTCACCGCCTATCGTGAAGGCGCCTCCGCACTGCCGGCCGTGCTCGAGGCACGTCGCAGCGCACGCGAGGTGCTGGGCCAGTACATCGAGGATCTCGCCGCGCTGCTCACCGTGAATGCGGAGCTGCGCGCGCTCACCCAGACCGCACCGGCTCCATGACTTCTCCGTCGTCCGCGCAATTGGGGACGCGCCTGCTGCTCGCGACCTGTGCGCTCGCAGCGCTCTCCGTCGCCGGCTGCAAGAAGAAGGATGCGGACGACGCAAAGGCCGCGGGTGCGGCGCATGCCGAGGTGGCCGCGAGCACGACGACGGCGAGTGTGGAGACGTTCACGCACACGCTCTCGGCGATCGGCACGGTCGTGGGCCGGCCGGGCCATATCGCGTCGCTCAGCGCTCCCTCGCCAACGCGCGTGTCGCACGTCTATGTGTCGCCGGGCCAGCGTGTCTCGGCCGGCGCGCCGCTGGTGGAGTTCGAGCAGGCGGGCTTCGTGAGCGCGGCGAGCGGAGCGCAGGCCGCGCTCACGGCTGCGGAGCGCAACGCCGAGCGCGCGACCCGGCTGGCCAACGAGGGGATTGTGCCGCGGAAGGACGCTGAAACAGCAACGGCCGAGCTGGCCGCGGCGCGCGCCGCCGCGGTGACGGCGCGCCGCGCCCAGCAACTGTCCGTGCTCCGCTCGCCCGTGAGTGGCGTCGTGACGCGCATGTCGGCGGTGCTCGGCGCGTCGGCCGATGCCGGACAGGTGCTCGTGGAGGTCGCCGATCCGTCGGCGTTCGACGTCGTGCTCGCGCTCGGACCGGCCGAGGCGGGGGCAGTGCATCAGGGCGCGCACGTGACGCTCACGGCGGGGGAGAAGGCGGGTGGCGAGCCGCTCGGCACGGGAGTCGTCGCGTCGGTTGGAGCGGCGGTGGACACCACGTCGCGCTCGGTCGCGATCCGCGTGACGATGACGTCGCCGAAGCGTGCGTTGCGGCTGGCCGAGAGCGTCTATGGCGCCGTGGCCGTGGAGAGCCGACCGAACACGGTGACCGTGCCGGTGGAGGCGCTCGTTCCGGAAGCGGATGGCTACAAGGTCTTCGTAGTGGATGCGAAGGGGATCGCGATCGGGCGCACCGTGAAAGTGGGCGACCGAACCGGGGCCAAGGCGGAGATCACCGAGGGGCTCAAGGGTGGCGAGACGATCGTGACGCAGGGCGCGTTCGGCGTGGCCGACAGCGCGAAGGTGACGAAGCCGGTGCCCGTCGTACCATGACGGAACCGATTCGCGCCGCTGGATCCGTGGCGCCATCGGCGCGCGCGAGATGGTCGCTGGCGGGCGCCGTCGCGAGCCAACGTCGCTTCGTCTACCTGATCGTCGCGCTGCTGTGTGCGGCCGGGGTGTGGGCGGCGCTCCGGCTGCCATCGGCCATCTACCCCGAGCTGCAGTTCCCGCGCATCACGATCGTCGCGCAGGGCTCGGCGCTCGGCGCGCGGCAGGTCGTCTTCTCCGTCACGCAGCCGATCGAGGAAGCGGTTGGGGTGGTGCCCGGAGTGACGCGCGTGCAATCGCGCTCGATCCGTGGAGCAAGCGAGATCTCCATCACGTTCGCGCCGAACACCGACATGGCGTATGCGCTGCAGCAGACGCAGGCGCGCGTGAATCAACTCCGCGCCGAGCTGCCGGCGGATCTGGAGATCGAGGTCGAGCGGCTGTCGCCCGCGCTCTTCCCGATCATCTCCTACAATCTCGAGGGCGGCTCGCCAGCGGTGCTGTACGACCTGGCGCGCTACCAGATCCGGCCCGTGCTGGCGCGCGTGCCGGGCGTTGGGCGTGTGGAGGTGCAGGCGTCGGACGTGCGGGAGATCGAGGTGATCGCCGATCCGGTGCGCCTCGCGGAGCAGGGGCTCTCGTACGAAGACATCGCGTCGGCGATCCGCACCTCCACGTCGGTGGCGGCAGTGGGGCGCGTGGCGCAGGACTACAAGCAGTTCCTCGTTGTCACGGCGGCCGAAGCGACGAAGGTGGAGGACATCCAGAACGTGGTCGTGGGCCACGGGCTGCGCGTGCGCGACGTCGCGACGGTGGAGATCGGCACGGAGGACCACGTGCGCATCGTGGCCGGCGACGGGCAGCCGGCGGCGCTGCTCAACATCACGCGACAGGTGGGGGGCAACACCGTCGCGATCGCGGACAGCGTGGAGCGTGCCGCGGTGGCGCTGCGCCGGACACTGCCGCGCGGCGTGACGCTCAAGCCCGTGTACGATCAGGCGTCGCTCGTGCGCGATGCGACCAAGTCGGTGCGCGACGCGATGCTGATCGGCGCCGTGCTGGCCGTGATCATCCTCTTCATCTTCCTGCGCCGAGCCCGCATCACGGCGATCAGCGCGGCGTCGATCCCGCTGACGCTGGCGATCACGGTGTTCATCATGTCCCTCGTAGGACAGACGTTCAACCTGATGACGCTGGGCGCGATGGCGATCGCGATCGGCATCGTGATCGACGATGCCGTGGTGGTGAGCGAGAACATCGTGCGCCATCTGGGGTTCACGCCCGACCGCGATCGGGCGATCCGCGAGGCGGTGCAGGAGCTGATCGTCCCGGTCACGACCTCGACCATCACCACGGTCGTCGTCTTCCTGCCGCTACGCCTGCTGGAAGGAGTCGTCGGCCAGTTCTTCGCCGCGCTCTCGATCACGCTCACCATCGCCGTGCTCGTTTCTCTCGTGCTGGCGGTGACGATCATCCCACTGCTCGCCGAGGCATTCCTCACGGCGGAGCCTGTGGAGAAGTCAGAGCCCGCGCTCGCGACGAATGGCGTCGTGCAGCCAGTACACCCGGTGCACGCGGGCGGGCGCGGTGGTGCGCGGCGAGTGCTCGCTGGCATCGGGCGCGCGATCGACGCGCTCTCGGAGCGGTACACGCGCTCGCTCGACCGCGTGCTGCATCACACGAGGCTGATGATCGGTGCCGCCGTGCTGCTGCTGATTGCCGGCGTCGTCGCGTACCGGCACGTGCCCACCGGATTCCTCCCCGAGATCGACGAGGGGGCGTTCGTGCTGGACTACTTCAGCCCGGGCGGGACGGCGCTGGCCGAGACGGATCGGCAGGTGCACATCATCGAGCGGATCCTGCTGGCGACGCCGGAGGTTGCCGGCATCTCGCGTCGCACCGGGGCGGAGCTCGGCCTGTTCGCCACGGAGCAGAACCGAGGCGACATCGTGGCGCGCCTGACGCCGCAGAGCGATCGCCGCCGATCGAGCGAGGAGGTGATCGCCGAGATCCGCGACAAGGTAGCGAAGTCGGTGCCGCGCATCCGGGTGGAGTTCGTGCAGATCCTCAGCGACGTGATCAATGATCTCGCCGGCGCCGCGCGCCCCGTGGAGGTCAGGCTGTTCGGCGCGGACCTCGATGCGCTCGAGGCGTACGCAGAGCGGCTCGAGCCCGACATGACGAAGGTGGACGGGGTGGAGGATCTGTTCAGCGGCGTGAGCGAGAAGAGCCCCGAGCTCACGATGACGATCAACGGTGCGGAAGCGAACCGCGTGGGGCTCACGCCGGAGCAGGTGGGCGCGGCGGTGAGTGGCGCGATGCTCGGCGTACCGGCGGGGCAGGTGCGTCTGCAGGATCGGTCGATCGGCGTGCGCGTGCGGGCACCCGACAACGTGCGGAGCGATCCGCTGCGACTTGGCTCGCTCCCCGTCGTCGTCCCGGCAAGCCACACGTCGGCGCCACTCTCGGCGATGGCGTCGTTCGAGCCGGTGGAGGCACGCTCCGCCTACACGCGAGAGAACGCGCAGCAGATGATCACGATGACGTCGGACGTCACCGGGTCGCTCGGCACGGTGCAGTCGGGGGTGAATGCCGTGCTGGTGAAGCATCCGGCGCCGCCCGGAATCCGCGTGGAGATTGGTGGCCAGTCGGCTGGCCAGGCGGCGGCATTTCGCTCGCTGCTCACCGTGCTCGCGCTCGCGATCGCGGCAGTGGTCGGCGTGATGGTGCTGCAGTTCCGCTCGTTCGTGGAGCCGCTCGTGGTGCTCGCCGCGGCGCCGATCTCGTTCGTGGGGGCGATGGCGCTGCTGCTCATCACGGGGACGCCGCTGAACGTGTCGTCGTTCATGGGACTCATCCTGCTCGTCGGGCTGATCGTGAAGAATGGGATCATCCTGCTCGACTTCACGCACCACCGGATGCTCACGGAGGG
>JAYUTY010000211.1:0-1752 GCA_043754875.1 Gemmatimonadota bacterium | reverse complement strand
TGACCGTACCATCCTTCAGATAGTAGGTCGCATCGTTCATGCTCTTGATGGAATCCCGGCTCGCCGCAACCACGACCTTGTCGCCCGTGATGAACAGCGTCTGCCCGCTCTGCGCAACGGAGGTGCTGACGCCGGACACGAGGGCGCGCCGCGTCGAGATGTCGTAGCTGCCCTTGCCCGTGCTGATGATCGGCGCCTGACCGGGCGCCACGAAGACGTTCTTGTTGGTGCCCGCCGCGCCGGTGCGCACGTTGCTGCCGGAGCCGCTGTAGCTGATCGTGTCGGACTTGACGAGCTGCGAGTCGCGCAGCACGATCGCCCGTGTCGTCAGCTCTATCCCGCGCGTGAGCGCGTCGAACGCGATGCTCTGCCCCTGATACTGCGTCACGTTGTAACCCGGCGTGTTCATCAGACGCAGCATCACCGAGTCCGGCGCGGCGAAGTTCGCCCGCGCCAGCGTGTCGCGCCCGGTGAGCGTGTCCCCTTTGGCGCGGAGCGAGTCCTCGCGAGTGCGCAGCGTGTCGCCTGGCGGGCGACGGACTGCCGGCGTCCGGGGAACCGGCCGGATCGTCGTGGGCAGCTGCGCGCCCGCGGAGCCCGCCAGGGCCATGACTGCCACACACGCCGCCGTCAGTGTGCGACGGAGCCTCATGCCACCGCCTCCTCAGCCTCAGCAAGCGCCCGCTGCTGGCGCTTCCGGAAGACGACGAGCGACAGCACGATGCTGAGCTCGTAGAGCAGGTAGAGCGGGACCATCAGCGCGATCGACGTCAGGAACAGATCGCCCGGCGTGATGATCGCGGCCGCGACGTAGGACCCGAGGATCGCGTGGCGGCGGAACTTGGCCAGGAACTTGGGCGTCACCAACCCGAACGCCGACAGCAGGAGAATGACGATCGGGAGTTCGAAGACGGCGCCCATCGCGAGCACCATGCTGCTGACGAAGCCGAAGTACTCGCTCGCCGTGATCATCTGCTCGAACGCGTAGTCGCCGAGGTGGAACATGAACCGGAGCGTCATCGGCAGCACCATGTACCACGCGAGCGCGGCGCCGCACACGAACAGGAAGACGACGCCGATGATCAGCGGCAGCACCAGCCGCTTCTCGTGTCGGTGCAGCGCTGGGGCCAGGAACAGCCAGAGCTGAAACAGGATCGTCGGCAGAGCCATCACCATGCCCGCCATGACGGACATCTGCAGCATGATGGAGAAGCCGTCGCCCGGATGGGTATAGACGAGATGATGGCCGTGCAGGAACGGAAGGATCGGCCCCTGCAGCCACGTCAGCAGGTTGAATCGGAACACCAGGAAGAACCCGACGGCGACGCCGATGATGAGCGACACGAGCGACCAGATGATGCGCCACCGCAGCTCCTCGAGGTGATCGAGGAACGGCATCTCGCCCGCATGCTCCACTACCGGCTGCGTCACGACTAGCGCGCCAGCGTCCGGAGCTGCTCGCGCGCCAGCGAGGCCTCATCCGACCGCGGATAGTCGCGGAGGATCCGGTCGAGCGCCGCCCGGGCTCCCGCCGTCTGCCCCGCGGCCTTCAGCGACATCGCGCGCTTGTAGAGCGCCGTCGCCGACTTCGCCGACTTCGGGTATCGCTGCACCACGAGACCGTAGACGGAATCGGCCGCGACCTGATTGCGCTCCGCCGCGTACGTCTCCGCGATGTAGACCATCGCCTCGGGTGCATCGTCCGACGTCGGATAGCTGCGGAGCAGCTCCTCGAACCCGGTGCGTGCCACC
>JAYUTY010000210.1:0-5348 GCA_043754875.1 Gemmatimonadota bacterium | reverse complement strand
AGACGCGCCGGCTCCCGACTGGGCCGGCCGCGTCAGTGCCGCGAGTGGTTACGGCGCCGGCTGGTTGACCGTGTTCATCTGGAGCGTGACGGCGGTCTGCGCGAGGAGCCGCCCGTTCACCGACGCACCCGTCTTCGCGGCGATCATCGTCTTCCCGAGCAGGACGCCCTCGAAATGCGCCGTCGTCCCGATGGACACCGCGCCCGCGACCTGCCAGACGATGTTCTTGGCCAGCGCGCCGCCCGTCAGCGTGATCCGCGCCGCGTTGCCCTGGGCCAGCGTGCCCGCCACCTGGAAGATCCAGACGTCGTTCGGGCCACCCGCGAGCGTGACGTCGGTCGTGATCAACAGACTGGTGCCCCACTTGTAGAGGCCCGGCCGGAGCGTGAGCCCGCCGATCTCGCCCGCGCCGAGCTCCGTGAAGTCGGGCGACACGCGCCCCTGGGCGTCCCGGTACGCGGTCTCCATGTCCCCCACCGCAGCGGTCAGCGACGTGGCGTCGTTGCTCGCGCAGGGCGGACCCGCCGCATCGACCACGAAGATGCGGCCGGTCACCTCGCCGCACGAGAGCAGCAGCGCCGCCCCGGTGATCGGGCTCGTGCCGACGTCGCCGCTGACGGCGGACTGATAGACGTCCGTGATCCCCGACTTGCTCAAGATCGCGAAGGTCCCCGCGGTGCCCAGCCGGACCGGCGCCGGACCGAGGCCGCGTGGCGCGACACTGTGGCTCGCGCGCTCGGGTGCGGCGGCCGGGGACTGGAGACCGGACGGTGCATCCGCGGCGCACGCCGCGAGCAGCAGCAGGGACGTGACGCTGAGTGCGGACGTGAAGCACGTGTGGTGGAGACGGTGGACCCGGGACGTGGTGCTGTGTGACGCGTGCATAGAACTCCTGGCGTGCAACCTCATAGTGATCGTTCCCCGAAGGGGAATCGTCCGCCTCACGACAGTGGACGCACGCACGCCTGTCGCAAGACGATCTCCGGACGGGCCAACCGGCGACAGAAGAGGCCGCAGTGCCGCATATTCGTCACATCAGGAGGCGCGTTGAAGCGTCGCCACTTTATCTGTGACGCATCGCACAGTGTTCGTCGCGCTGTTCTCGTGATGGATATTCGAAGGTACGTGAAAGACTGGCTCTCTACCGTGACCGTGTTGACCTTCATGAGCTCTCCGTGTCGACTGACTTCGCCGAAGCTCACCAGCGGCGTGATTTCGCTGGCTGGACTGAGCGGCGGCGGCGCGGGCGACATGCGGCTGCGCACCATCGCGATCGTGGGCTACGCCGGCGGCTTTCTCGTTGCGGTGGGACTGATGGCCACATGACGCACGACCCAACATTGCCTGCAGCTGTCTTTCTGTCGGCACACAGTCAGTCCGCCGATGCGGTCGTCGCTGCTCTCGAGACGGACGCGCAGCGCGGACTGAGCGACGCCGCAGTGCTCGTCCGGCTCCAGCGCGATGGGCGCAACGAGCTGATGGCCGACGATCCGGTCCCGATCTGGCGAAAGATCCTCGCCCAGTTCGAGGACGTGCTCGTAATCCTCCTGCTGGTCGCGACCGCGATCTCGCTTGGGCTCTGGTTGGTCGAGCGGGACACGTCGCTTCCGTACGAGGCGATGACGATCCTGGCCGTCGTACTGCTGAACACGGCGATGGGCTACGTGCAGGAAGCACGTGCCGAGGCCGCAGTGGCCGCACTGCGTCAGATGTCCGCGGCGCACGCAAACGTCGTCCGAGACGGCGTGCGTCGGAGCATCGCGGCCGCGGAGGTCGTCGCCGGTGACCTGATCTTGGTCGAGGAAGGTGACATCATCCCGGCAGACGCACGGCTCGCCGAGGTGACGGCACTGCAGATGGCGGAGGCGACACTCACGGGCGAGAGCGTCCCCGTGCCCAAAGACACGGCCGCCGTGGCCGACGCCGCGCCCCTTGGCGACCGACACAACATGGTGTTCAGCGGCACATCGGCGAGCTATGGGCGCGGCAGGGCGATCGTCACTGCGACCGGCATGCGCACGGAGGTCGGGCGCATCGCCGGCATGCTCGACGATGTCCCGACGGCGAAGACGCCGCTCCAAAAAGAGCTCGACCGCGTCGGCAAGCTGCTCGCCATCATCGTCGTGGGAATCGCTCTCGTGATGATCGGAACGATCCTCGTCGTCCAGCAGGTGCGCGGTCTCTCGGCCCTGTTCGAGGTGTTGATTCTCGGCGTGGCGCTCGCCGTCGCGGCCGTGCCGGAAGGGTTGCCGGCGATTGTGACGGTCGTGCTCGCCCTCGGTGTGCAGCGCATGGCCAAGCGCAACGCCATCGTGCGTCACCTCGCCGCCGTCGAGACGCTTGGATCGACGGACGTCATCGCGTCGGACAAGACGGGCACGTTGACGAAGAACGAGATGACGGTGCGCGCCATCGTCACCGCGAGCGGGCGTGTGAACGTCACCGGCACCGGCTACGTGCCCGAGGGCGACCTCACGTCGGAGAACGGTGGCGCCCCGGGAGGTGCGCTGCGCACGGAGCTGAACCGCGCGCTGACGGCCGCGGATCGTGTCAACAATGCTGCGCTCCACGAGCGCGAAGGTCGCTGGGAGGTCCAGGGCGACCCGACCGAGGGCGCGCTGATCGTCGTCGCGCGCAAGGCCGGACTGACGACCGAGATGCTCGACGCACGCTTCGAGCGCGTGGGAGAAGTGCCCTTCTCCTCCGAGCGCAAGCTGATGACGACCATCCACAAGGACGATCAGCGAAAGGACCGGCTGCGCCTGTTCACCAAGGGCGCGCCCGACGTGCTGCTCGACCGCTGTTCGCACGAGATGGTCGGCGACCAGCCGAGGGCGCTCGACACGGGTCGCCGGGCGGAGATCGCCTCAGCGAACGAGACGCTCGCGGGCGAGGCAATGCGCACGCTGGGTATCGCGATGCGCACGATCCCTGCTGGCGCCCTCGCGACGACCGCGGTAGACGAGCATCTCGAACAGGAGCTCATCTTCCTCGGGTTGATCGGGATGATCGACCCTCCTCGCGCTGAGGCCAAGCTGGCCGTCGACCGCGCGCAGCGAGCCGGCATCCGGTCGATCATGATCACCGGCGACCATCCCAGGACCGCGGCCGTCATCGCCGCGCAGCTTGGGATCGCTGGCGACGGTCGCGTCGTGACCGGCGCCGAGATCGGCGCGATGTCGGAAGAGGCGCTCGGCGCGACTGTCCGCGAGATGTCCGTCTACGCACGCGTCAACCCGGAACACAAGCTCCGCATCGTCAAGGCGTTGCAGGCGGGGGGCGCGACCGTGGCGATGACAGGTGACGGGGTGAACGACGCGCCCGCGCTCAAGACGGCCGACATTGGTATCGCGATGGGCGTCACCGGTACCGATGTGTCGAAGGAGGCCGCAGACGTGGTCCTGACCGACGACAACTTCGCCACGATTGTCGCGGCGGTCGAGGAAGGACGTGCCATCTTCGCCAACATCCGAAAGTTCCTGCGGTTCCTGCTGTCGTCGAATCTGGGCGAGGTGATGACGATGTTCTTCGGCGTGCTGCTGGCGGACGTGATCGGTCTCCGCGCGGAGGGGGCCGCTGTCGTGCTGCCCCTGCTGACGACGCAGATCCTGTGGATCAACCTCGTGACGGACGGCGTGCCCGCGCTCGCGCTGGGCGTCGATCCCGCGGACGAGGGACTCATGCGCAGTCGACCGCGACCCGCTAGTGAACGGGTGATCACGCGCCGCATGTGGGCCGGTATCGTTCTGGTCGGCGTGATCATGGCGGTGGGGACGCTGCTCGTGCTCGACGCGTCGCTGTCCGGTGGACTCATCCAGGGATCTGGAACGATGCGGTACGCGCAGACGATGGCCTTCACGACGCTGATGCTCTTCCAGCTCATCAACGTGTTCAACGCGCGCTCCGACGAGCGTAGCGCCTTCGCCGGTCTCTTCCAGAACTCGTGGCTCTGGGGCGCCGTCGGGCTCTCGGTGGTGCTCCACGTCGCGGTGATCTACGCGCCGCCACTCCAGCACGCGTTCTCGACCGTGAGCCTGAGCGCCGTCGACTGGGTGCGCTGCCTCGCGGTGGCCAGCTCGGTGCTCTGGCTGCGGGAGCTGAGCAAGCTCGTGACGCGCGCGTTGGATCGTCGGCAACGCGCCGCGAGCGCGTGAGAGCGCGTTCGGCTCAGGGTGGAACGATCAGGAGCGAGTGGCGCCCATCTCGCACGAGGTCGGTGCTCACGCTCCCCATGATCCACCGGTCGAGACGACCAAGACGCGCGCTGCCGGCCACGATCAGCTCACTGTTCATGCCGTCCGCGTAGTCGAGGAGCATCTCGGCGGGCGTCGACGGGAGTGCGTGATGCAGCACGACATGGTCGATCGCGATACCCGGCCGTGCCAGCTCCTGCGACGTGCGAGCGAATCCCGCCTCCACGCCGAGCTCGTGGATGACCGACTCACCATCCTCGGAGAGTCGCCCACTCAGGCTCGACACATAGCCGAGGACCAGCGTCGCGCCATCGCGCAGGAGGGTAGCTCCCATCCGCGCGGCGACCAGGCTGGACGGACTGAAGTCGAGCGCGGCCAAGGCACGCGTCGGCAGGCCGGTCATACCGGCGGCGACAGCGAGCACGGCGCACGGGCCGTTCCGCATCACGTTGAGCACCGTCTCATCATTGGTCGCCCTCGCGAGCCGTCCGTGCGGACGCAGTCCGACGACGACGAGCGCGGCACCAAGACGCTTCGCCTCATGGGTGATGACCGCCGCGGGGCTGCCCGCGCCGATCCGGACTGGCCAGTCGACGGTCACCGAGGTCGCGGCCAGGACAGCGGCACGCACGTTCTTCGCCTGCTCATGGTGGATTCCGTCTCCACCGAGCTCGTCACCGAGGGCTAGCGCGAGATCGAGTGGGGGCGGAATGGGCGCGCCGCGCGTATCGAGCACGCTGATCACATGGATCTGCGCGCGGAAGATGGAGGCCAGTGCGAGCGCGATCCTTGCTGCCGCCGCCGCGCCGGGCGACTGGTCCATCGCCAGCAGCACCGTGCGTCCCGACAGATCAGCCGGGTCCCGTCGGCGCGCCGAGGTAGACGTCTCCTCGTTCGTCGAGGTCATCGCTTCGCCAGCAGGATTCGAGAGTGGAGCGGACCCGATCATGACGGCACCCGGTTGAAGTGAAGCTCGCGGCACTGGGTCGAATGCAATCGGCCCTCCTGCCCACATGGAATGATGCGCGTGACGCAGCACGTGAGATGTCAGGCGTTGCCCGCAATCGATGCAAGGAACTCCCCACGGAGATGCGGAAAGGCCCCCACGGCCAAATTGATGATGTCGAGTATTCTCCACAAGCACAGCGCACTGCC
>JAYUTY010000209.1:0-1757 GCA_043754875.1 Gemmatimonadota bacterium | reverse complement strand
CGCTCTCCCGCGACCAGAACGCGATGGCGCGGCTCAAGCGCGAGGCGAGCGTCGGCATGCGCCTCGCACACCCCAACGTCTGCCACATCATCAGGATGGGCGAGACGCAGGACGGGCTCGTCTACGTGGTGATGCCCTTCGTGGATGGGGAGATCCTCTCCGACCGCAACCACCGCTGCGGCCCCTTGCCGCTGGACGAGGTGGTGCGCTTCGTGAGCGACATCGCCGCCGGCCTGCACGTGGCGCACGAGCTGAAGATCGTGCATCGCGACCTCAAGCCCGAGAACGTGATGATCACCACGTCCGCCGACGGGACGGAGCAGGCGGTCGTGATGGACTTCGGGTTGGCCAAGGAGCGCCGCGCCGACGCCGAGCTGCAGAAGCTGACCGCAACGGGGATCATCCTCGGCACGCCGGAGTTCATGAGCCCCGAGCAGCTGCGCGGCAAGCTGCTCGACGCGCGCACGGACATCTACTCACTCGCGCTGATGACGTACGAGATGCTGACCGGGAAGCTGCCGTTCACCGGGCGCACGCAGCAGGAGATGATGATCGCGCGTCTTCGCCATGAGCCGATGCCACTCCGCGCGGCACGCCCGGAGTTGGGACTCCCCGAAGCGGTGGAGCGGGTGCTGGCCCGCGCGATGGAGCGGAGCGTCGATGCCCGCTACTCGTCCGCTCCCGAGTTTGCCCAGGCACTGCGCACGGCAGCGGTCGCCCGGCCGGACGCCAGCGTCATCGGACGTCTGTTCAGTCGCTGAGCGACGGAAACCAGCCTCGGGGGAGCAGCCGGACGTCCCGGTGAAGCGTTCGTGATGCGTTCGTGATCCGGGCCGCGAGCGATCGTCAGCTTGAGGACCCCCGCTCGTGGCTCCATTCCTGCTCGTCATGACTTCGATGCATCACCTCCACCCCACCGCCGCCGCCTGCGCGCTGCTGCTCCTGCACGCCTCGGCTGCCCCGATCGCCGCCGCGCAGAACGCCCCGCACGCCGCCGCCGCGCCCACGTATCAGCCAGGCATCGACGTCCAGCACTACGACGTCGCACTCGACCTGCCGGATACGGGGGCGTTCCTGCGCGGCGACGTGACGGTCGCGCTGCGCCGGCAGGCCGGCGTCGCTCGGCTGCGGCTCGATCTGGTGAGCGGGATGACCGTGCGCAGCGTCGAGGTGAATGGCGCTGCCGTCCTGGCTCAACGCACGAACGATCGCATCGACGTTCCACTTCCCGACGCGGGCGACAGCGTCGCCGTGCGCGTCGTGTACGACGGCGCGGTGCGCGATGGGTTGATCGTGCGGCGCGATGCGCGTGGGCGATGGACGTGGTTCGGCGACAACTGGCCGGACCGTGCCCGGCAGTGGCTCCCGCTCGTGGATCATCCGAGCGACAAGGCGACCGTGCGCTGGATCGTGCGCGCGCCAACCGCGCGCACCGTCGTCGCCAACGGCGAGCTGGTGAGCACGCGCCGGCTCACCGGGCGCGATGCGGGTCGGAGCGAGACGATCTGGCGCGAGGCGCGGCCGATCGCGACCTACCTGATGGTCATTGCCGCCGGCCCGCTCGATCGATTCGACCTGCGCGAGCCGGACTGTCACTATGGCGACCAGGGCCAGTGCGTCCGCCAGTCGATCTACGTGATGCCCGAGAATAGGAAGTGGCTGCCCGGCCCCTTTCTCGCCGCTGGTCCGATCCTCTCACTGTACGAAGGGCTCGTCGGCCCCTTTCCCTACGAGAAGCTGGCGCACCTCCAGTCGGC
>JAYUTY010000208.1:0-1760 GCA_043754875.1 Gemmatimonadota bacterium | reverse complement strand
CCGACAATCTGCACTGGACCGTGGCGCCGACCGCATCGGCGGTCTCGCGCGCCTCGGTGCTGCTCATCTTCGCCTTCCTCGGCGTGGAGAGCGCGCTCGTGCCGAGCGGCGAGGTGCGCGATCCGGCGCGCACGGTGCCGCGTGCGATCTTCCTGGCAATGGGCGCGGTGGCGCTGCTCTACATCACGATCCAGATCGTCGCGCAGGGGCTGCTCGGCGCGTCGCTCGCCAGCGACCCCACGCCACTCGCCTCGGCCGCGGCGATCGCGATGGGGCCGACGGGGCGCACGATGATCCTCGTGGGGTCGGCGGTGTCGATGTTCGGCTATGTGAGCGGGATGACACTCGCCGTACCGCGCATGCTGTTCGCCCTCGCACGCGACGGCTTCCTGCCCGCGCCTCTGGCGCGCGTGCACGCGAGGTGGCGCACGCCGCACGTCGCGATCGCCGTGCAGGTCGTGGTCGTCGCGTACCTCGCGCTGTTCGGCAACTTCGAGGTGCTGGCACTCGCGGCGAACGTGACGGTGCTGCTCGTCTACGCGGCCTGCTGCCTGGCGGCGGCCGAGCTGCGGCGCCGCGATGTGCGCGTTGGCGGGATCCCGTTCTCCGTGCCGGTGGGACGCGTCGTGCCGTGGGCTGCGCTGATCGTCATCGTCTGGATGTTGTCGAGCGTGCAGGCCAAGGAGTGGCTCGCGGCGCTCCTGATCGTGGCCGCCGCGGCCGTCGTCTATCTCGTCACCCTCTCCACGCGGCGCACGCGCGCCGAACGCGCATGACAGCCATTCCCCACTCGAGCACTGATCCGCTGCTTCGCTACCGCGACGAGTTTCCGATCCTCGCGACCACGACGTACATGGTGAGCAACTCACTCGGCGCGATGCCGCGCGCCGTGCCGGGGCGCCTCGCCGAGTACGCCGAGGAGTGGGCGACGCGCGGTGTCCGGGCGTGGGCGGACGGGTGGTGGGGGATGCCGGTGTCCGTCGGCGACGAGATCGCGCCGCTGATCGGCGCGGGTGCGGGCGAGGTGGCGATGGTGCCCAACGTCTCCATCGCGCAAGCCCAGGTGTTCTCCGCGCTGGACTACACGACCGATGGGCGTGACACGATCGTCATGAGCGAGCTCGACTTCCCGAGTGTGCGCTACGTGTACGACGAGCTCGCGACGCGGCTCGGCGCACGGATCGTCGTGGTGCCGAGTGGCGACGGCGTCGGCATCGACGAGAACGCGTTGATCGCGGCGATCGACGAGCGCACGCGGCTCGTCGCGATCTCGCACGTGCTCTTCCGTTCCGCGTTCGTCGTTGACGTAGCGAGGGTGTGCGAGCATGCGCATCGCATGGGTGCGCTCGTCTCGCTCGACGCGTACCACTCCGTGGGCGTGCTGCCGGTGGACGTGCACGCGATCGGTGCGGACTTCCTCACCGGCGGCGTGCTGAAGTGGCTATGCGGCGGGCCGGGCGGCTGCTTCCTCTGGGTCAAGCCCGAGGTCAGCGCGACGGTGGCGCCAGCGCTCACCGGCTGGCAGGCGCACCGGCACCCCTTCGCCTTCGAGCCGTCCATGCACTACGCCGACGACGCGTGGCGCTGGCTCACTGGAACGCCCGTGATCCCGGCGCTGTTCGCCGCCACCGCCGGTCCGCAGCTGCTGCGCGAGGCCGGAATGGAGCGCGTTCGTGAGAAGAGCGTGCGGCAGACCTCGCGGCTCATCGAGCTCGCGGATGCGCGCGGCTTCCCGGTGACCGCGCCGCGCGAGACGTCGC
>JAYUTY010000207.1:0-1762 GCA_043754875.1 Gemmatimonadota bacterium | reverse complement strand
CGCCGACCGCGGAATCCTCGCCTGCGGCAGTGGAGTGGGGGCAAGCGTCGCCGCCAACAAGGTGGCCGGAGTGCGCGCCTGCCTCTGCCACGACACGTTCTCGGCGCACCAGGGAGTGGAGGACGACGACATGAACGTGCTCTGTCTCGGAGCGCGCATCGTCGGCGAATCGCTCGCGCAGGAGCTGGTGCGCGCCTATCTCGCAGCGCGATTCTCCGGCGCCGAGCGTCACGTGCGCCGACTGGCCAAGATTTCGGCGGCCGAGCGTGACAGCTGAGAGAAGCGTAACGTGGGAGCCGTCGCGCTCGTCTGTCGGCATCATGCTTGCGCTTGCGACGTAAGAGGACATGGCCCTCTCCCCAACGGATCCCGTGGAACCTTCGGCTCCCGTCAAGCAGACCTTGCTCCTCGTGGAGGACAACGAGGACAATCGGATCATCTATTCAACGGTGCTCCGCCACCTCGGGTACGAAGTCGTGGAGGCGCATGACGGGCTTCAGGCGATCGATCTCGCGCGGAGTGTACTGCCGGACCTGATCCTGATGGACATCTCGATCCCCGAGCTGGATGGCTGGGAAGCCACGCGGATCCTGCGCGCCGACCCGACCACGAAGGACATCCCGATCATCGCGCTGACGGCACACGCGCTCGCGGATGACCGGAGCCGCGCGGTCGCCGTGGGCTTCACGTCCTACCTGGCGAAGCCAGTCGAGCCACGGGCCGTGGTGGCGGAAGTGCGTCGCTGGATCGGGGGCGGCCCTATCCCCTCCACCCCGCAGTGAGCTGAGCGCCGCGCCAAGCGGGTCGCCGCTTCGGCGACTCCTGCTGCACATCGCTGCTGCCTATGCAGCGGCGTGGGGGGTGGGAATGGGGTTCGGAGCCCTGCTCGAACGGACGGCGAGCTGGCATCTGGGCGCCGAGTGGGAGCGTGAGATGCTGCGCTGGTTCCACGCGCACCCCCTGCCCGACTGGCTCGATCGCGTGATGCTCGCGATGCCATTGATCGGGACCAATCTCACGATTCTCCCAGCGATGCTGATCGTCGGCGGGTGGCTTTGGAAGCGGCGCCAAGCGCCGTGGATCGGCGCGCACCTGCTCGTCGTGTCAGTCGGCTCGTTGTCGCTCAACCCGACGATGAAGCATCTCCTGAATCGCGACCGGCCGGCGCTCTTTCCGCTGCGCGGCATGTACAACTGGGCATCGTACCCGAGTGGCCACGCGATCCTCACGACGGCACTGTACTTCACCATCGCGCTGCTGCTGCGGCGCGAGCGCGGCTGGCGCTGGCCCTTCCTCGTCGCCCCGGTGATCGTGCTTCTCACGTGCTACTCACGACTCTACCTCGCCGTGCACTGGCCCACGGACATCATCGGTGGGCTGCTGATCGGCATCGTCTGGCTCGTCGGGAGCTGGACGGGATTCAACCGGCATCACGTCGCCCGCGCGGCGCGCTGACCGTCAGACGGGCCTGATCTCCCCCGCCGGTACGACGGTCGCGCGGCGACGCTCACCGCGCGTCGCGAACCAGGTCTGGAGCTCGTCTAGGTAGGTGTAGAAGACCGGGGTCACGTATAGCGTGACGAGCTGCGAGAACGCCAATCCGCCGACGACGGCCACACCGAGCGGACGGCGGCTCGCGGCTCCAGCGCCCCATCCGATCGCGATCGGGAGCGCGCCCATGAGTGCAGCCATCGTCGTCATCATGATTGGACGAAAGCGCACGCTCGCCGCCTCGACGATCGCCTCCGCCGGCGGGCGGTCG
>JAYUTY010000206.1:0-5373 GCA_043754875.1 Gemmatimonadota bacterium | reverse complement strand
GGGAGAATCGCTGCCGCACCGACTCGAAACGTCGTTCGATGTGCGTCGCGCCATCGGCAGCTATGCGCGCGTGCTTCGACATCGCACGAGCGTCGGCTACATCGCCGTCGTCGCGCTGAACTTCGGATGCCTCTTCGCGTACGTCTCCGGCTCGTCGCTGGTGCTGATCGGCGTGCTCGGCGTCTCGCGCCGCATGTACGGCGTCCTGTTCGCCGCGACGTCGCTGGGGCTGACGACCGGGGCGCTCACCAACGCGCGGCTGAGCCGGCGCGGCATCGCGGCATCACGACTTCTCACGTGGGGCTCGCCCTGATCGTGGCGACGTCGCTCATCCTGCTCGCGTCGACGCTGGTGGGCGCGATCCGCGTCTGGGTGCTGGTCCCGCTGGCCGTCGTCGGCTTCGTGGGCCAGGGCATGGTGCGCCCCAACGCCGTGCAGGGCGCGCTGGAGCCGATGCCCGAGATCGCCGGCGTGGCGACTGCGCTCCTCAGCGCGGTCACGATGCTCGTCGGCGCACTGTCGAGCGCGCTGGTCGCCACCTGGTCCGACGGACGCTCCACGCTCTCGGTGACGGCGATGATGGCGTTCACCGCCTCGGCGTCGGCGCTGGTGTATGCGATGGTGGTGCGCCCAGCCGAGCACGCGGCGAGGCAGGCGACGAGGGCGATGCATGAACGAGTGGCGTGAAGGCTTCGCTGGCGCCACTCACCGCCTCCGCGCCTCTCGGAGCGAAGGAGCAGGTGCCGGCCGAAGCGAACCGCAGCCGGCACCCGCACCATACTATCGTGCTATCGCGCCGAAGTGGACGAGAGCTTGGTCTGCAGCGCCTTCGCAGCGGCGAGATGCGCCTGGAAGTTCGGCGCGACCTTGGTCTCGAGCGCCTTGACGTCGGCGTTCTGCGTTGCCGGCAGCAGCGTCGTCGTCACCGCGTCGATCACCGCCTGGTGATACGCGACCTCGTTGTCCACGTACGCCTTGTCGAACGCCGCGCCTCGCGCCGTCGTGCGGAGCGTGCGCATCGCGGCGACGTGATCCTTGTACATCGCGAAGTCCTTGCCCGGCGGCGTCGGCGTCACGTGCAGCCGGTGCGCGAGGTCGCGTCCCATCTGCCGCACGGCCTTGTGGTCGCGCTGCATCATGTGCGCGAACTCGCGCACGTCCTTGTTCCGGCTGCGCTGCAGCGCGACGCCCGCGGCGTCGATGTCCCATGTGTTCGCCGCGTCGAAGATCGCGACGATCGTCGGATCGTTGAGCGCGGCGGGTGCGGGCGCGGTCGATGCCTGTGCGAAGACGGCGCTGGGAAGCACCAGGGGAGCAGAGACGAGTGCGGCGAGCACGAGCGTGCGAGCGACACGGACAGTGGTGCTGGACATGAATGGCTCCGGACGAGTGATGGCGACGCTGGCTGCGCCGAGCGGCGCATTCTTCTTGAGGCGCAGTATCACCTAGCGTCCAGAATAAGTCAAGACAAACTTTGACTTATTGCTTGTCGCCCCTATCCTTACTGTCGTCGGAGAGTGCTCGGCGACGTTGGACGACTTCAGGGAGGAGCCATGCGGTGGTGGGATCGGCACTTCGGCACCAGCACGCGCGGCCGCGTCGTCGCCCTGCTGCGGCGTGGACAGCATAGCGTGGACGAGATCGCCGACCAGCTCGGGCTGACCGACAATGCCGTGCGTGCGCAGCTCGCATCGCTCGAGCGCGACGGCGTCGTCTCGGCGGTCGGCGCCCGTCGCGAGGGCATGGTTGGCAAGCCGGCGATGCTGTACGCCATTTCAGTGGGAGCAGGTGACATCTTCTCCAGCGCGTACGCGCCCGTGCTCGCCGCCCTGCTCACGGAGCTCGGCGAGCGACTTCCTGCATCTGACGTCGAGGCGCTGCTCCGCGGTGCCGGGCGGCGACTCGCGCCCGCGCAGGCCGACGCGCCGTTCGAGCAGCGCGTCGCCTCAGCCGCTGCACTCCTCGCCGACCTCGGCGCCGACGCGGAGCTGGTCACGGTCGAAGGCGGCTTCGACATCAGGAGCCACGGCTGTCCGCTCGCTCACGCGGTCATCGCCTGTCCTGGCACCTGCGGCGCGCTCGAGGCGCTGCTCGCCCAGGTGACCGGAACGAGCGTGCGCGAGCATTGCGACCGGAGCGGGGAACCGCGCTGCGCCTTCGCGATCCGCGCCGCCTGACGCGCGACGCCTGAGGTACGACGCCTGAGGTACGACGCCGCGAACGGTGTTGCTCCACGCGCCAGGCGTCAGCGCCGCACCTGACTCTCCGCGCGGCCGGTCTCCTCGCGCATCTCTCGGCCCAGGAAGAAGTTGAGCGCCGTGCGGATGACGGCGATCGCCCCGAGCTTGCCGATGGCCGTCCACGTGGGCGCCACTGCCGTGGACAGGATGTCGGCGCCGAGCTGGAACTCGAGCGCGAGCGCCAGGTAGCGCGCGAGCGTGAGCCGCACGCCTTTGTACCCGTCCGTGGTGTTGTCCGGGTCGTGACGCCGCCGGAACGCGAGCACGAAGGCGTAGAACGCGATGACGAGACCGATCCCGATGATCAGCGCGCCCGTGCTCTCGATGATGAGGCGGAGCCAGCCGACCGTCGATTGAACGACGTGTTCGGCGACGTCGAACGAGCCTTGGTCATCCACGGGCGAACTCTCCGAGTCTTGCACTGATCATCCTCGCCGGCGCGCCTGCAGGCGCGCCGGCGAGGATGATCAGTGCAAGACTCGGAGAGTTCGCCCGTGGATGACCAAGGCTCGTTCGACGTCGCCGAACACGTCGTTCAATCGACGGTCGGCTGGCTCCGCCTCATCATCGAGAGCACGGGCGCGCTGATCATCGGGATCGGTCTCGTCATCGCGTTCTACGCCTTCGTGCTCGCGTTCCGGCGGCGTCACGACCCGGACAACACCACGGACGGGTACAAAGGCGTGCGGCTCACGCTCGCGCGCTACCTGGCGCTCGCGCTCGAGTTCCAGCTCGGCGCCGACATCCTGTCCACGGCAGTGGCGCCCACGTGGACGGCCATCGGCAAGCTCGGGGCGATCGCCGTCATCCGCACGGCGCTCAACTTCTTCCTGGGCCGAGAGATGCGCGAGGAGACCGGCCGCGCGGAGAGTCAGGTGCGGCGCTGACGCCTGGCGCGTGGAGCAACACCGTTCGCGGCGTCGTACCTCAGGCGTCGTACCTCAGGCGTCGCGCGTCAGGCGGCGCGGATCGCGAAGGCGCAGCGCGGTTCCCCGCTCCGGTCGCAATGCTCGCGCACGCTCGTTCCGGTCACCTGGGCGAGCAGCGCCTCGAGCGCGCCGCAGGTGCCAGGACAGGCGATGACCGCGTGAGCGAGCGGACAGCCGTGGCTCCTGATGTCGAAGCCGCCTTCGACCGTGACCAGCTCCGCGTCGGCGCCGAGGTCGGCGAGGAGTGCAGCGGCTGAGGCGACGCGCTGCTCGAACGGCGCGTCGGCCTGCGCGGGCGCGAGTCGCCGCCCGGCACCGCGGAGCAGCGCCTCGACGTCAGATGCAGGAAGTCGCTCGCCGAGCTCCGTGAGCAGGGCGGCGAGCACGGGCGCGTACGCGCTGGAGAAGATGTCACCTGCTCCCACTGAAATGGCGTACAGCATCGCCGGCTTGCCAACCATGCCCTCGCGACGGGCGCCGACCGCCGAGACGACGCCGTCGCGCTCGAGCGATGCGAGCTGCGCACGCACGGCATTGTCGGTCAGCCCGAGCTGGTCGGCGATCTCGTCCACGCTATGCTGTCCACGCCGCAGCAGGGCGACGACGCGGCCGCGCGTGCTGGTGCCGAAGTGCCGATCCCACCACCGCATGGCTCCTCCCTGAAGTCGTCCAACGTCGCCGAGCACTCTCCGACGACAGTAAGGATAGGGGCGACAAGCAATAAGTCAAAGTTTGTCTTGACTTATTCTGGACGCTAGGTGATACTGCGCCTCAAGAAGAATGCGCCGCTCGGCGCAGCCAGCGTCGCCATCACTCGTCCGGAGCCATTCATGTCCAGCACCACTGTCCGTGTCGCTCGCACGCTCGTGCTCGCCGCACTCGTCTCTGCTCCCCTGGTGCTTCCCAGCGCCGTCTTCGCACAGGCATCGACCGCGCCCGCACCCGCCGCGCTCAACGATCCGACGATCGTCGCGATCTTCGACGCGGCGAACACATGGGACATCGACGCCGCGGGCGTCGCGCTGCAGCGCAGCCGGAACAAGGACGTGCGCGAGTTCGCGCACATGATGCAGCGCGACCACAAGGCCGTGCGGCAGATGGGACGCGACCTCGCGCACCGGCTGCACGTGACGCCGACGCCGCCGGGCAAGGACTTCGCGATGTACAAGGATCACGTCGCCGCGATGCGCACGCTCCGCACGACGGCGCGAGGCGCGGCGTTCGACAAGGCGTACGTGGACAACGAGGTCGCGTATCACCAGGCGGTGATCGACGCGGTGACGACGACGCTGCTGCCGGCAACGCAGAACGCCGACGTCAAGGCGCTCGAGACCAAGGTCGCGCCGAACTTCCAGGCGCATCTCGCCGCTGCGAAGGCGCTGCAGACCAAGCTCTCGTCCACTTCGGCGCGATAGCACGATAGTATGGTGCGGGTGCCGGCTGCGGTTCGCTTCGGCCGGCACCTGCTCCTTCGCTCCGAGAGGCGCGGAGGCGGTGAGTGGCGCCAGCGAAGCCTTCACGCCACTCGTTCATGCATCGCCCTCGTCGCCTGCCTCGCCGCGTGCTCGGCTGGGCGCACCACCATCGCATACACCAGCGCCGACGCCGAGGCGGTGAACGCCATCATCGCCGTCACCGAGAGCGTGGAGCGTCCGTCGGACCAGGTGGCGACCAGCGCGCTCGACAGTGCGCCGACGAGCATCGTGACCGCGCTGAGGAGCGCAGTCGCCACGCCGGCGATCTCGGGCATCGGCTCCAGCGCGCCCTGCACGGCGTTGGGGCGCACCATGCCCTGGCCCACGAAGCCGACGACGGCCAGCGGGACCAGCACCCAGACGCGGATCGCGCCCACCAGCGTCGACGCGAGCAGGATGAGCGACGTCGCCACGATCAGGGCGAGCCCCACGTGAGAAGTCGTGATGCCGCGATGCCGCGCCGGCTCAGCCGCGCGTTGGTGAGCGCCCCGGTCGTCAGCCCCAGCGACGTCGCGGCGAACAGGACGCCGTACATGCGGCGCGAGACGCCGAGCACGCCGATCAGCACCAGCGACGAGCCGGAGACGTACGCGAAGAGGCATCCGAAGTTCAGCGCGACGACGGCGATGTAGCCGACGCTCGTGCGATGTCGAAGCACGCGCGCATAGCTGCCGATGGCGCGACGCACATCGAACGACGTTTCGAGTCGGTGCGGCAGCGATTCTCCCA
>JAYUTY010000205.1:0-5374 GCA_043754875.1 Gemmatimonadota bacterium | reverse complement strand
AGGCGACCGCGTACCACCCGGCAGCGATCACCGTGACACCCGGCACGGTGGTCACCTGGACGAATCTCGACAACGCGCGACACAGTGCGAGCTTCGCGTCGGGCTCGATCGGTGCCACACCGATCTTCGTCTCGGGGAATCAGCGGCTGACGATGCCGACCACGCCCGGCACGTACAGCTACCAGTGCGCCGTGCATGGCGCCGCGATGCGCGGCACGGTCACGGTGCAGTGAGAGCTGGCGCGGAGTCCCTCTGGGACTCGCGATCCCACTCTAGCGGTAGTTCCCGAACTGAAGCTGGACGCCGAAGTCCTTGCTCTTGAGCAACGCCATGGCCTCCTGCAGG
The DNA here is from genome assembly GCA_043754875.1 of Gemmatimonadota bacterium. GTDB lineage: Bacteria > Gemmatimonadota > Gemmatimonadetes > Gemmatimonadales > Gemmatimonadaceae > AG11. Next base: position 5,029 of record JAYUTY010000205.1, on the reverse strand, counting down.
TCGTCGCGCGACGGACCGCTGATGCGCACCTGCTCGCCCATGATCGCCGCCTGCACCTTCTTGAGCTTCGCGTCCTTGATCGCTGCCGCCACCTTCTTCGCCGTGTCCGAGTCGAGCTCCATCTTGAGCTTCACGTCGCGCCGCACCGTGTCACCGGCCGCCTGCTTGATCTCGCCGACGTCGAGGTTCTTCACCGGCACGCCGCGCTTGATCAATTTGCTCTGTACGATGTCGAACAGCGCCGTCATCTGGAAATCGCTGTCGGCGACGAGCGCGATCAGGTTCTCCGCGCGCTTGAACTCGATCTCGGCCTTCGAGCCCTTGAAGTCGTAGCGCTGCGCGACTTCCTTCTGCGCCTGATTGATCGCGTTGTCGACCTCCTGCAGGTCGACGCCGGTGGTGACATCGAACGACGCCGTGGCGGCCATGTGGTTCCGGAGCGATGAGTGTGGACGCCTGACCCGGACTCGCCGAGTCCAGCCGAGCTTGACCTAGCGGAGCTTAGCCGAGATACGACTCCAGCGCGCGGGCGCGCGAGACATGGCGCAGCCGCGAGAGCGCCTTCTCCTTGATCTGCCGCACGCGCTCGCGCGTGATGCCGAGCAGCGAGCCGATCTCCTCGAGCGTCATCGGCTCCGCGCCGTCGAGGCCGAAGTAGAGGCGCAGGATCCTGGACTCGCGCTCCTTGAGATGCGCGAGCGCTTCCTCGATGCTCTCCGTCAGCGCCTTCTCGAACGTCAGCTCGTCCGGCGTGGGGTTGACGTTGTCCGGCAGGTAGTCGAGGAGCTTGTTGTCCTCGCCGGGGGTCATCGGCGCATCGAGCGAGAGGTGGGTCTGCGAGATCGACATCGTCTTCGCGACCTCTTCCTCCGTGATGTCCATCCCCTGTGCAATCTCGGCGTGCGTCGCCTCGCGGCCGAGCTCCTGGAGGAGGAAGCTGGCGCGCTTGCCGATGCGGTGCAGCGTGCCGGCTCGGTTGAGCGGCACGCGCACGATGCGACTCTGCTCGGCGAGCGCCTGGAGGATCGCCTGACGGATCCACCAGACGGCGTAGGAGATGAACTTGATCCCCTTCGTCTCGTCGAACTTGTGCGCGGCGCGGATGAGGCCGAGGTTGCCCTCGTTGATCAGATCCGAGAGCGAGACGCCCTGGTTCTGGTACTTCTTCGCGACGCTGACGACGAAGCGCAGGTTGGACCGGACGAGCTTGTCCAGCGCCTCCTGATCGCCGACGTGGATCTTCTGTGCGAGCGCGACTTCGTCTTCGCGCGTGATCAGCGGGTAGATGCTGATGTCGCGCAGGTACTGGTCGAGCGAGCCCTCTTCGAACGATGACTTCTTGCTGTTCGGAGTGGTGGCCATACGGCGGATCGGGGGAGGCGACGTCTCCCGTCCGACGATGCGGGTGTGGGAGCGCGAGCAGCAAGAAGCGAAGTGAGGCTCCGACCGGCGATGGTCGGGGAGGGGCTAGTGCACGCGTTCGCCGAGGCGCGTCCAACGAACGTGTCTCAGCCAGGCGAAGGCGGCCGAGGAGTCAGGAGCGAAGCTGAAGTAGACCACCTCGGGACGTCCGCGGAGCAACGAGTCGGGCACGAAGCCCCAGTACCGGCTGTCGAGCGAGTTGTCGCGATTGTCGCCGAGCACGAAGTAGCGTGCCTCAGGGACGACCAGTGGTCCCCAATTGTTTCGCGACGGATGATACGCCGTGGCCGCGCTCGCTGTCTTGACGAGGAAGTTGCTCTGCCAGCGAAATTCCTCCCACACCGGATCCGTCTCGGGGTCGGAGTGCGTGACATACGGCTCGGCCAAGGCGACGCCGTTGCGGATCAGGACGCCTTCGCGCATTGCCAGCGTGTCGCCCGGGAGGCCGACGAGCCGCTTGACGAAGTTCTTCGTGCGGTCCACCGGCCACTCGAAGACGATCACGTCACCACGATGGGGAGTACGGAGCGCAGGGAGCCGGCGCCCCGTGCCGGGGACCTCGGCACCGTAGACGACCTTGTTGACGAGCAGGAAGTCGCCGATGAGGAGCGTCCCCTCCATGCTCCCGCTGGGGATCTTGAACGCCTCGACGATGAAGGTGCGCAGCGCGAAGAAGAGCGCGACCGAGATCGTGAAGATCTTGGCCCAGTCCCAGATGAACGAGAGGCGTCCGCCCCGCTGGTTCACGTGGTGCAGCGCCTCGAGCTTGCGCTCGGGGGTGATCCCACGCGGCGAGGCCGCTGGCTCGGGAGCTACGGGCATGGACACTCCCCAATTAACCCGACGCCCCGGAGCGCAGCAAGCGCGCCCGGGGCACGGCCGCGATCAGCTGGGGGTCCCGAGGTAGTTGTCGATCTGCGCACGCTGCAGCGCACCCGAGAAGTCGCAGTAGCCGACCTTCGTCTCCGAATAGAACTCGTACACTTCCCATCCGCCTTCGCGGTGGCCATTCCCCGTCTGCTTCACCCCACCAAACGGCAGATGTGCCTCGGCGCCGATCGTCGGGGCGTTGATGTACGTGATGCCGTTGTCCAGCTCGGTGAAAGCCCGGAAAGCGAGGTTGACGTCGCGCGTGTACAGCGACGAGGAGAGCCCGTACTTGACCCCGTTGTTCACCCGGAACGCCTCCTCAGCGTCGTTCACCCGGATCACGCTGAGGACAGGGCCAAAGATCTCCTCCTGCTCGATGCGCATGCCGGCCTCGACTCGAGCGAAGATGGTGGGCTCGAAGTAGAAACCGTTCTCCAGCCCCTTCCCTTCGGCGCGACGGCCGCCGGTGAGGAGGTCGGCACCATCCTGCTGCCCGATGTCGATGTAGCGCTCGACCTTGCCGCGCGAGGTCTCGTGGACGAGCGGCCCGACGTCCGTCCCCTTCTTGCGTCCGTCGCCGAGCTTCATGCCCCTGGCGCGGTCGACGAGGCGACCGAGGAAGTTGTCGTGGATTCCCTTCTGGAGGATCAGCCGGCTGGTGGCGGTGCAGCGCTGCCCCGTGGTACCGAAGGCGCCCCAGAGGACGCCCTCGAGGGCGAGGTCGAGGTCGGCGTCGTCCATGACGATCTGCGCGTTCTTGCCGCCCATCTCGAGCGAGAGCCGCTTGTGCATCCGGCCGCACGTCTCGCCGACCTTGCTACCGGTGGCGGTGGATCCGGTAAACGAGATGACGGGAACGTCGGGGTGGTTCACGAGCGGCTCGCCGACGTCGATGCCAGTGCCGTGCACGAGCTGGATCACCTCGGGCGGGAGGCCGGCCTCGAGCATGATCTCGACGAGCACGTGGCCGGTGTGCGGCACGTCCTCGCTGGGCTTGAAGACGCACGAGTTTCCGCACACGAGGGCGGGAAACATCTTCCAGGTCGGGATCGCGAGCGGAAAGTTGAACGGCGCGATGATGCCGCAGACGCCGATCGGGCGACGGAAGCTCATCGCCCACTTGTTCGCCATTTCGCTGGGGACAGTGCGGCCGGAGAGCTGGCGGCCCATGGTCGCGGCGTAGTACGCGGTGTCGATCCCCTCCTGCACGTCGCCGCGCGTCTCGGTGAGCGGCTTGCCCATCTCGCGCGTCATGAGGTCGGCGATCTCTTCCTTCCGCTGCGTCAGCAGGTCACCGATCCGACGCAGGACGTCGCCGCGCGCGGGGGCCGGCAGGGCGCGCCACTGGGCGAAGCCGCGCTGCGCCGACTTGACTGCCTGGTCGACGTCGGTCGCGTTCGAGAGCGGAAAGCGGCCGATGAGGTCGCGCGTATCGGCGGGATTGCGATTCTCGAAGTACTCGCCGGAGGACGGGGCGGACCACTCGCCGGCGATGAAGTTCTGGAAGGTCTTTGTCATGAATGAATCTAAACTGGATGGGAAGAGAAAACTGCCACTGCGGTACACGGGTGGCCGACGGCCACCTGAACACTCGACGGGCCGAGGAAGGCCACGGACGGGAGTCGATATACGATGTGCGCGGCCGCACCGCGCACTGCACACACCGCACGTCGCGCAGGTGCGCGGAGATCGCTCCGCGTGCCGAGGCACAGCGTCGGACGACGAGCATGGACGCGGCGACCCCTTCGCCGCAGCGAACACGGCTTTGCCTGTGCTCGCGTCCGGCCTATATTCGCGCAGACTGTCTGTCTTCCTCTCGCACTACGAGCCGCCGTGTCGACCGACTCACTCGACGACCGGCTGCAATCCACACTGGGGATGGCGTACGCGCTGACGCGCGAGCTGGGTGGCGGCGGGATGAGCCGCGTCTTCCTCGCCCGCGACGTCTCTCTCGAGCGCGACGTGGTCGTCAAGGTGCTGAGCCCCGATCTCGCCGCGGGCGTCTCGGCCGAGCGCTTCACGCGCGAGATCAAGCTGGCCGCCAGTCTCCAGCAGGCGAACATCGTCCCGCTCCTCGCCGCGGGCGAGACCGACGGGCTGCCGTACTACACGATGCCATTCGTCGACGGCCTGTCGCTCCGCGCGCGCCTCGAGCGAAACGGCGCGCTCCCCGTGGGCGAGGCGATCTCGGTATTCCGCGACGTCGCGCGCGCGCTTGCCTACGCGCATGACCACCGCGTCGTGCATCGCGACATCAAACCGGACAACATTCTCCTGTCGGGCGCTGCGGCCGTCGTCACGGACTTCGGGATCGCCAAGGCGCTCGCGGCCTCGAAGAGAAAGGTGCCGGGCGGGACGTTGACCGAGGTGGGCACTTCCATCGGTACACCGGCCTATATGGCGCCCGAACAGGCAGCGGGTGATCCCGATACCGATCACCGGGCGGATCTCTACGCACTCGGCTGCGTCGGCTACGAGATGCTCACTGGCGCGGCGCCGTTTGCCGGTCGGACGGTGCATCAGCTCCTTGTGGCGCACATGACGGAGACGCCAGCGTCCATCGAGGCCGCACGGCCCAACGTACCGCATACGCTCGCCGCACTCGTCATGCGCTGTCTCGAGAAGGACCCTGCCGCACGCCTGCAGAGCGCGGGTGCAGTGCTCGAGGCGCTCGACGCGATCGGTCCGGCCAGCCCGACGGCGCATCGCGCGTCGTTCGCCGCTGGTGGTCGGCGCC
>JAYUTY010000204.1:0-15438 GCA_043754875.1 Gemmatimonadota bacterium | reverse complement strand
GATCACACCGAGCGCCGTAATCCCACCACCGCACTCCTATCGACCACCGACGGCCAGAGCATCGCCGAGCGCGCCGGCCTGGACCCGAACGACAAGCGCGTGCGCGCGCTCGCCGAAGTCGTGGACGGGCTGCACCAGATCCCGCGGCATCGCTCCATTCACGTGGGCGGCTTCGTCCTCACGCGCGAACCGCTCTACCAGGTAGTGCCGATCGAGCCAGCGAGCATGCCCGGGCGTACGGTCATCCAATGGGAGAAGGACGACCTCGACCCCGTGGGGCTCGTCAAGATCGACCTGCTCGGCCTGGGCATGCTCACGCTCCTGCAGGATTGCCTGCTCTACATCAGGCAGGGGCGCGGTGTGACGATCGATCTCGCCGCGCTGGACATGGCCGACCAGTCGGTGTTCGACGACCTCTGCGCGGCCGACACGATCGGCGTCTTCCAGGTGGAGAGCCGCGCGCAGATGAACACGCTGCCGCGCCTCAAGCCGCGCTGCTTCTATGATCTCGTCGTCGAGGTCGCGCTGATTCGCCCGGGTCCGATCCAGGGCGAGATGGTGCACCCGTACCTGCGTCGCAAGGCGGGCGAGGAGGAGGTGACGTACCCGCATCCGTCGCTCGAGCCGATTCTGAAACGCACGCTCGGCGTCCCTCTCTTTCAGGAGCAGGGAATGCAGGTGGCGATCGCCGCGGCAGGGTTCACCCCTGGCGAGGCCGACGTGCTGCGCCGCGCGATGGGGCACAAGCGCAGCCGCGAGCGCATGGCGGCGATCTGCCAGAAAATGATCGACGGAATGCAGGCGAACGGGATCGCGCCCGACGTCGCGCAGCGGATCTACAACCAGATCAACGCCTTCGCCGACTACGGCTTTCCCGAGAGCCACGCGGCGAGCTTCGCGCTGCTCGTCTACGCGTCGGCGTATCTCAAGCACTACTACGCGCCCGAGTTCACCGCGGCGATCCTCAACGCGCAGCCGATGGGCTTCTACGCGCCGGGCACGATCGTCGAGGACGCGCGGCGCCATGGCGTGGAAGTGCGCCCCGCCGATCTGACCATCTCACGCTGGGACGCGACGCTCGAGCCGCGCGCCGGTGCGAACACCACGTCGGTTGGCGCGTCGGTTGCCGCGTCGAGTGCACCCGCCGTGCGCCTCGGCATCCGCAGCGTGCGCGGACTCGGTGCGGCGGCACGCGAGCGACTGGAGCGTGCGCTCGCCGAGCGGCCGTTCACGTCGGTGGACGACGTGGTGCAGCGCGCCGGGCTGGACCGTCGCGCGCTGCGTCATCTCGCCGAGGCCGGCGCGTTCGACGGGCTGCTCCCGCACGAGCCGGACGTACGGAAGCGTCGTGCCGCGCTCTGGGCCGTGCTCGATGCCGCGCGCGGTGACGCGGGCCCACTCGCGCCGCGGCGGCAAAGTGCTGCGTCACCAGACAGCGAGGCGGAGCGCGCACCCGTGCCAGCGATGACGCGCGTCGAGCTCACGGAGGCCGACTATCGCATGACCGGCATCTCGCTCGCCGGCCATCCGATGTCGCACGTGCGCGACGTGCTCCGCCCCAACGGCGTGCGCTCGGCGCGCGACCTGCTCGATCACGGGCGCGATGGTGAGACGGTGGCAACGGCGGGGCTCGTCATCTGCCGCCAGCGACCCGGCACGGCGAAGGGCTTCGTCTTCCTCACGCTCGAGGACGAGACAGGGCTGATCAACGTGGTCATCACGCCGCAGCGGTTCGAGCGGCAGGCGATGCTGATCTCGCGCACGCCGCTGCTGCTCGTGCGCGGCGTGCTGCAGGTGGAGCACACGGTGGTGAACGTGCGGGCAGCGCAGTTCCGCGCACTTCAGGCGGCGGTGGGGGCGGAGTTCGCGCAGCGGCACGACTTCCACTGAGACGTCACGACGCGCGCGTTGCCCGATCGCTCACCGTGCTGCCCAGTACCCCGCGTCGCTGATCAGCACATCCAGCTCCACCTTTCCCTCGCCGTAGTCGGAGATGTGGATCACCGATGTCGCGATCGGCTGGTCGCGCACGTCCACCAGCTCCAGTCCCAGCTTGTCGCGCGCGGCGTGATAGCGGTCGAGCTTGTCGGTATCGCGCGGCTCGCCGCCGCGCATCGGCACCGCTTCCCGGAACAGCTGAAAGACCGGCTGCACCAGCTCGTAACCGAGCCCCGAGCGGAACGCTCCCCACGCGCGGCCGATGGATTCGTCCGTCTGCTCGAGCTCCGAGTGTCCCACGATCACGCCGTGGAGCTTCACCGTGTGTCGCATCAGCTCTCCTCGTTACGAACGCGCCGAGCCATCACGCGATCGTGCTGCACGTCGCTGCCCAGCGTGAACGTCTGCGCTCCCACGTCGACGAAGCCCCAACGCGCATAGAAGGCGATCGCCCGCTCGTTGCGCTCCCAGACACCGAGCCAGAGGGTGCGTCGTCCCAGCGCGGCGGCTTCGTCGAGACAGCGCTGCATGAGCGCCGAGCCGATACCCGCGCCGATGTGATGCCGCACGGCGTAGAGGCGCGCGATCTCGATCGAGTCGCTCGGCGCAAAGGCTCCTGGGATTTTCTCGGGGGCGACACCGTCGCGCAGCATCGCGTAGCCGACCGCCTCGCCCTCGCGCTCGGCGATGAGCACCTGGTGGCGCGGATCGGCGAGCTCGGCGCGCTGCACCTCGTCACCGAACGCGGTGGCGACGTAGGCGCGCATGTCCGCGGGATCGTTGTCCTCCGCGAACGTGTCGGCGAAGGTCGATGCGGCGAGCGTGGCAAGGAGCGGTGCGTCGTCCACCGTCGCGCGGCGAATGACGACATCAGAAGTGGAATGGGCGGTCGAGGACATGACCGCGAATCTATCGGCGTCGCTATCGCTGCGCGAGCGTGCGGAGCCCGAGCGCGCCATTCAACCATCGCACGAGCGGCAGGATGCGTGCGTATTCGCGCGCGAGCAGATCCGGGAGCCGCGCGCTCAGCAGCTCGGTCTCGGTGAGCGGCCGACCGATCGTGAACGACTGATGACGCAATAATGACGCAGCCGGATGAGATTCCGCGTACCCACGCGGCATGCGCTTCAGCATTCCTTCTTCGGAGAGGGTGCCGAAGCGCCGGCGCACTGTTGGCTCGCGCAGGATGCGCGTGAGCGCGCTGTGCTCCTCGTCGATCCGCTCGCGAATTCGATTCAGCGTCGGGCGCGGCGGCATCCAGATGCCGCCGCCGATCATCGACGCGCCCGGCTCCACGTGCAGGTAGAACCCCGCCCCGCCGTGCGCCGTCGCCGATCCCACCCCACGCCCAGCGTCGCCGTGATAGAACCACGCCGCCGCGTTCGTCTTGTACGGCGACTTGTCGGACGAGAAGCGCACGTCGCGATGGATGCGGAACATCGAGCGCTTGGGATTGCCCACGATCTCCGGCGCGAACGCCGCGAACCGCACGTCCATCTCCTCCACCAGCGCGGCCATCGGCGCCCGCACCTCCGTCTCGAACGTCTCGCGATGCGCCGCGAACCACTCGCGGTCGTTGTGCCGACGCAGGCCGCCGAGAAAGCGCAGAGCAGCCGGCCGGAAGCCGCTGAACTCCCCGGCCGTCACCTCGCCGTGCTCACGGCAACGCTCACGGCAACGCTCACGGCAACGGCGTGGCGCGCGTGTGCTCGGCCGGAGTCGTGGGCGTGAGCTTGAACTCGAAGTTCTGCTCCACGACCTGCCGCACGCGCTGCCCGCGGATCATCGCCGGCGTGAAGCGCATGCCCGTCAGCGCCTCGCGTACAGACCGCACGAAGGCCGGATCGCTCGCCTGAATCACCTCCACCGACATCAAGTCCGCACGCCCAGTGGTGTCCACCACGTACTGCACCAGCACGCGGCCCGCCACACCGTCCCTGAGCATCTCGGGCGGATACACGGGCGCCGCGCTCCCGTCCATCCGGAGCGCCGTCTCGTCGACCTCCAGGATCGAGTAGACCGAATCGGCCGAGAGTACCGGCACCGTCACACGCTGCGTGAGCGGATCGCGCCCGCGATCTCCCCCGGCTCGGTCGCGGTTCGGACGTGGCTCACCCGCCGGCACGCTCGTGGGCGCCACGGTGGCCGACGACGACTCTCCGCCACCCACCTCGATGTACTCGAGCCGCTCGACCGACGACTCCTCCGCTGGCTGGCGATCCGGCGGCGGCAGAAACACCACCCGCTGCTCGATCTCCTCGCGCAGCTCGCGCGCGCGCACCCCCGTCCCATAGATGGACGCGCCGATCAGCACCACGTGCGCGACCACGCTGATCGCGGCACTCGGCACGCCGAACAAGGACGACGACTTGGCCGTTGACGGCAGCAGCAACCGCATGTGCTCACCTCCCTGGCATCGCGCGCGCCACACTTCGCGCTACTCCAGTATTGCGAACGCTGGCGACGCGAGCAAGCGGAAGTCGGCGTGCGCGTGCCTGGACGCACTCTGGAGTGGCCAATTGCGTCACCGAACGGCAGAGGCCGCCGGCCGCCCACCGGACGGGCGTCAGCGCGCCGACGCCGCGAGTGTCCCCAACGCGGCGCCGTCCACCCGATACGTCGTCCACTCCGACATCGGGTGCGCGCCGAGTGATTCGTAGAAACGGATCGCATCCGCATTCCAGTCGAGGACGTTCCACTCGAGCCGACCGTACCCGCGCTCCACTGCCGTCGTCGCCAGCGAGGCGAGCAGGTGGCGACCCACGCCGCGGCCGCGAAAGGCCGGGAAGACGAACAGATCTTCCAGGAAGATCCCCGGGCGGGCCAGGAAGGTGGAGTAGCTCCGGAACCAGAGCGCAAACCCCGCCGTCTCATCGCCCGCGAGCGCCAGCGTCACCTCGGCCACCGGCGCCGGCCCGAACAGCGAGTCGCGGAGCAGCGTTTCTGTCGCAAGGCACTCGTGCGCCAGCCGTTCGTACTCCGCGAGTCCCTGGATGCAGCGAAGAATCGTGGGAACGTCGGACGCAGTCGCGGGGCGGAGCGAGATCTCTGAAGTCGTGGGCACAAGGACAGGGGCACAGGTGACGATCGTACTCTGGCTCAATTCGGAGGAATTGTATACGTTAGCAGCCCCCCGCCGCAGACGCCGACCGCCGTGATCGACTACCCCCCCATCCTGCACACGACCCTCGCCGGGCGCTACGTCCTCAAGCGAGAGATCGGTCGCGGGGGCGCGGCCACCGTGTACCTCGCGCACGACATTCGGCACGAGCGTCTCGTCGCGGTCAAGCTGCTGCACGCGGAGCTGTCCCACGCGCTCGGCGCCCAGCGCTTTCTGCGCGAGATCAAGCTCACCGCGAGCCTGCAGCATCCGCACATCCTCCCCATTCACGACTCGGGCGAGATCGACGACCAGCTCTACTACGTGATGCCCTACGTGGAGGGCGACACGATGCGCCAGCGCCTCGGCGCCGACAATCGCCTCTCGCTGGAAGAGGCGGTGCGCATCGGACGCGAGGTGGCCGGCGCGCTCGCCTACGCCCATGAGCGCGGCGTGGTGCATCGCGACATCAAGCCGGAGAACATTCTCTTTTCGGGCGGGCACGCCGTGCTCGCCGACTTCGGCATCGCCCGCGCGATCGACCGCGCGCACGAGAAGATCACGCAGCAGGGGATGATCACCGGCACGCCGGCGTACATGAGCCCCGAGCAGGCGCGCGACCGCGCCTTCGACGGGCGGAGCGACGTCTACTCGCTGGCCTGCGTGCTGTACGAGGCGATCGCGGGCGTGCCACCGTTCGTCGGCGACACACCGCAGCAACTGCTGACGCAGCGGATCTCGCGGCCGGCGCCGCTCCTGCGCGAGTACCGGCACGACGTGCCGCCGCCGATCGAGACGGTGATCGCGAAGGCGCTCTCCATGTCTCCCGACGACCGCTTCGACGACGCACGTGCGTTCAGCGCGGCGCTCTCCGCCGCGATCGGGAACTCGGGCGAGACGTCCACGATGCGGCCGGCACGTCGGCAGCCGCTCTGGTCGAGCCCCTGGGCCTGGGCCGCCGGCCTCACCCTGTTCGTCGGCGGTGCAGCCGCGACCTCGCCACGGGGCCGCGACGAGATCGACCTGCTCACCGGCCGCATCGACACCGCGCAGTACGCCATCGTCCCCTTCCAGTACGTCGGCACGCCGACGCCGGCGGACGCGCAGGAGCCGGTCTCGCAGGGGCTCTACACGGCGATGGCCGAGTGGAGTGGCCTCAAGGTCGCGAGCGACTTCAGCGTGATCGACGCTATTCATCGGACTGACAACCGGACGCTGAGCGGCGTGATGACCGTCGCGCGCCGCGCGCGCGCGGGAAAGCTGGTGTGGGGGCGCGTGTCGCTGATGGGCAGGGACTCCGTGCGAGTGCGCGCCGGGATCTACGATGCGCTCGATGGCTCGTCGCTCCGCGAGGTCACCGTGACCCAGTCGCGTTCGGCGCTCACGGCGTCGCCAGCGCTCTTTCAGTCGCTGGTGCTGGACCTGCTCCGCCTGGACGGCGCGCCGGCGAGCGCGCGACTCAGCGAGCGGGGGACGCGGTCGATCGCGGCGTGGCGTGAGTATCAGGAAGGACAGCGCGCGCTCGCCGCGTGGCAGGTGTCTGCTGCGCTCGCGCACTTCGGCCGCGCCACGGAGGCAGACCCCGCCTTCGCCGCGCCGCACGTCTGGCTCGCGCAACTTCTCGTCTGGCGCGATTCGACGCGTACGGTATGGGCCCCGCACGCCGCCGCCGCCGCACGCAATCAGGTGACGCTCGGTGGCGTGGACTCGGCCGTCGCCGAAGCGGTCATTGCCCTCGCCCGCGACGATTTCGGGGCCGCCGCGGCAACGTACGAGGCGATGCACCAGCGCGACACGATGGATGTCGTCGCGTCGCTCGGGCTGGCCTACTCCATCGCCTACGACGCACGCGTGGTGCGCGATGCCGGGAGCGCCACCGGGTGGGCGTTTCGCGGCAGCGTCGCGGCCGCGCAGCGCGCGTACACACATGCCCTGCAGGTCGCCCCCCCGGCGTTCGGCGCACTTCCGTTCGAGGCGCTCACGCGACGGCTCTTCGTCGTCGAGTCGTCGCACATGCGCCGCGGACGGGCCGCCGATAGCAGCGACTTCATGTCCCTCCCTGATCTGGTCGGCGATTCGATCGCGTATCGTCCGCGACCACTGGCGCAGAGCAACCTGCCGTTCGCGCTCCTTGCGCCCCACTATGATCTGGCGCTGGCTCGGAATCGTGAGCGGCTGCTCGGACTCCTCTCGATGCTCGTACAGCGGCTGCCGGACAACCCTGACGTCTTCGAGTCGCTCGCGAGCGTGCTCGAGATGCGCGACGAGATCACGGGAACGCCCAATGGTGGCTATTCGGCGCTGAGCGCCCTCGAGCGCGCCAAGCAGCTCGCCACCGATTCCGTCCAGCGCGCCCGCATCGGCGCACATGACGTGCGCCTTCATCTCAAGATGGGCGACTTCAGTCGCACGGCGGCGATCGCCGAGTCGCTGCTCACCGCGCATCCGCGGGCGACCGGCGGGGTGGCGGCGGAGCTGATCGGGGTGGCGGCGTTGCTGGGTCGCGAGCACGACGCCATTCGCTATGCGCGAGACGGCGGCCAGTCCATGCTGCCCTTCGGTGCGCCGTCTGTTCCATTGCTCGAGGAGATCACGACCGCTCTGTTCATGCGCGCCGCCGTGGGTGCCTGTGACGACTCGCTGCGAGCCCTGCGGAGACGCACCGAGGTGCTGATCGAGAGCTACGTGAGCGCCTCTCAGCGGACAGTCGTGCGCGACTACAGCCTCGCATTGCCCCTGCGTCTCGCAGTGGGGTGCTTCGGTGCGCAGGACATGCTGACCCTCGCCGCACCGATGGGGGCGCTCGCGCAAGTCATCAAGTCGGTTGGGCGCGGCGACCTGCCTGCCGCCCGCTCTGCGCTGGATTCGCTTCAGGCGCGACGGAGCATCCTTCGGCCGGGACAGTACGCGCTCGATTTCACATTGACGGAAGCATGGATCCGGCTCGCCACGGGCGATACCGCGGCGGCGATCAAGCGCCTCGACCTCACCCTGACGGCGCTTCCGACGTTGGCACCGGGAATCGTCGATGAGCCGGCAATGGCGGGTGCCGTGGGGCGGAGCATGGCGTTGCGAGCCGAGCTCGCGTTCCGGCAGCATGATCAGGGCAGCGCAGCGCTCTGGGCCTCGCGAGTTCTCACGCTCTGGAAGCACGCTGACCCGTCGGTGTCGCCCACGGTGGCACGCATGAAGCTGTTGGCAGCACAACGCTCGTAGCTGCGCCCCGAGATGCCCATGCATCTCGTCCCTTCCAACGACCGACATCCCTACATGTACAGTTCGATTCTTCGTTCACTCCGATCGTCGATCGGCGTGCTCGCGATGCTCGCCGCGTGCAGCAAGGGCGACGAGCAGGCACCTCCGCAGGCGAAGGTCTTCCCTGGCACGCTCGCCAAGCCGATCGACGCCTACAGCTATCAGGAATTCACCGGCTTCGTGAAGACGCTGGACTTCAGCGGCGGCCAGGAGCGCGCCCGGCATTGCAAGGGCACCGCAGCGTGCGACGCGACTGGCTCGACGACGACGATCCAGGTCCGCGTCGACGCGGTCACGGCGCAGGACTCGATCGGGCCGGCGACACTTCCACCCAACGGGCTCGTCGCCGTACGACTCCTCAACAAGGGAGATGCGCGTGAGGCGCACTACGGACTCGCGCCAGGCGCAGAGCTGTCCTACTACATGATCGTCCAGCGCGATTCAGCGAGCGGCAAGGCGGTCTGGCGGCTGGAGCAGGTCGACAGTCGGGCAGGCACGCACACGAAGATCAGCGTCGGCGCACTCACCGGCTGCGGGCATCCATGGAAGCCCGGTGCGCGTGCGGACTTCAAGAGCTGCGAGCACGCAGCGCACGGCGATTCGGTGGGCAGAATGGGATTGCTCCTCGCCACGAGCCTCATCGACGATCCCGTCTGGATCCAGTGCGACGAAGGCTGCTGCTCGTTCACGCCCTAGCGTCGATCGGCTCGCCTGATGCAGACACGACGAGAGTGGGCCGGCGCAGCATGCCGGCCCACTCTCATTTTGTGTCCCGCCTCCCGGTCACGCCCGAATGTGCCAGGTCAGCGTGCGAGGCTACCGGACGAGGTAGCGCGAGCGCAGTATCTCCAGGTGGTGCTCCGCGTGGCCGGCGGTGATGTAGGCCATCGCACGCGCGCTCACCGGATGGCCGCTCGCCGTGCCGACGCGCGTCCACGCCTCGTCCGGCAGCGAATCGAGCAGCGCGATCGTGCTGGCGCGCACCGCCGCCAGCTCGGCGGCGAGACTCCCGATCGTGCGCTGCTGCGCGCCGGAGGTCAGGACGTAGGGATCCTGGTCGAAGCCGGGCAGCGGCGTGGCGTCGCCGCGCGCGATGCGGAGCGTGCGGTACGAGAAGACGCGCTCGGTGTCGATGATGTGGCCGAGCAGCTCGCGGATGCTCCACTTGCCATCGGCGTAGCGATGATCGCCCCGAGCTTCCGGAATCGTCGCCAGCGTCGTCGCGAAATCGGTCGCGCCGCGCCGGATCACCTCGAGGATCTCGCCGTCCGGTACCTCGGCAACGTAGCCGGCGTAGAAGGGAGCGAACTCGGACGCATCGGGGCGTCCACGGTGCGTCGTCGTCATGCGAAGCGAGAGGTCGGCGTGGGAGTCTGCAGTCGCGTCAGCGCGCTGACTCAGCGCGCCGCGGCGAGCGTGGGAACGGGCGTTCGGCGCCACGTCACCAGCACGACGCCGAGCGCCAGCACCGCGAGCGCGACGACCTGTGCCGAGGTGACGGGGCCGACCATGTCGCTCTTGGCGCGGAAGAACTCGACGATGAATCGCTCCACGCCGGCGAGGATGCAGTACATGCCGAACAGCCACCCCGCAGCGTGCGTGTGATGGCGCAGCCGCCACAGCAGCGTGAACATCACGAAGCCGAGCACGACCTCCAATAGCTGCGTCGGGTAGACGCCCACGAGCGCGTCGGGCGCCAGCGTCGCCGGCAGGCCGGCGTGGTAGATCTGGTTCATCACCCACACGCGCGTCTCCGGCAATCCATGCGGGAAGGTCACAGCGAGCGGACTGTCCCATGGCCGGCCGTAGTCGTCGCCCACCGCCCAGCACCCCGTGCGCCCGATCGCGTAGCCCGCGGCGATTCCCACTGCCGCGCCGTCGGCGATGCGGAGAAACGGGTGCCGACGCCACCGGATCAGCAGCGCGCAGGCGAGCACCGCGCCGATGAAGCCACCCCAGAAGACGAGACCCGCGCGCGTGAACAGCGCAGCGACGCTGTGCTCCAGCACGGCGTAGTACACCTTCCCGCCGATGATCGTCCCGACGAGCGCCGCGAACGTCACGTCGTTCATCATGTCGGGATTGTCGCCGCGTGCGCGCAGCACCATCTGCGACACCCAGTGCGCCACGCCGAACGCCGCCATCATCGCCAGCCCGAAGCCGGTGAACTTCAGCGGTCCGACATTGAATTCGAACGGCAGGGCAACGATGTAGTGAGCCATCACTTTCCTCTCGAGAGAACGCGCGTCTTGGTCCAGACGACCACCGCGCTGCAGTTGTTGCCCGGCGTCTGGAACTGCGACGGCATGTTCACCCCGTTGTAGACCTCGATCGCCGAAACCTCGTTCGGCCGCACGAACGAATCGAGGTCGCCCGGCTCGAGCGACTGCCACATCGCGCCGTCCACCCACACCGTCACGCAGCCATTGCCGGTTCCCGAGCGCGTCGGTTGCAAGGCGGCCTGCCCATTCGACGACTGCACCACGCGGATGCCCGGTACGGTGCGCATGAAGTCGGTGAACTGCTGCGCGTTTCGTTTCTCGATCTGGTCGCCCTCCAGGAAGTAGCCGCCGGCCGACGTGCGCTTGCGATCGAGGAAGCCCACCTTCTGCAGCCCCTGATCGCGCCGCGACACCACCTCAACCGGCGTGAGCTCGGGCACGAACATGCCCAGCTTGACCGTGACGCGCGCTGGCGTCCGCGCCGAGAGTTCGACCGCCACCTCGGTCGGCCTGTAGCCGATCTGGCGCACGACGAGCGCCTGCGTGCCCGACGGCAGAGAGTCGAGCGTGAAGTCGCCATTGGCGCGCGTGAGGGTGGCCGCGCTGACGCCCATCAGCCCCACGCGGGCGTTCGCCACGGGGGCGCCGTTCGCGTTGAGCACCTTGCCGACGACGCGCGCGCTCCCCTTGCCTGCCGCTCGCGCCGCCGCCACCGTGTCGCCGCTCGCGACTCTGGGCAGCGCCGCGACGCTCATGCTTCGCAGCGTCAGCACACCGTCGTCCTGCGATAGCGACACCTCGGCCGTGGCGCCGCCGTCCTTCCGCTGCGCCTGCAGCTTGCCCTCATACTTCTCCGGCAGCCCGCAGAGTCGGTACGTGCCGTCGGCGCCCACCGTCGCCTCGCGGACACGCGGCTGCTTCTTGATCCGGAGGTTGGCCGGCAGACCCGGCGGATCAGGATCGTACCAGACGAACGAGACGCGGGCGCCGACCGCTGCCGAATCGGTGTCGGGCTCCCGAACGCGCCCCACGAGCGCGCTGGGACCGAGCGCGCGTCGCGCCGCCGGACAGAAGAGGTTCGCGAGCGTCTCTCCCTGGGGGACCGCGACGACGGTGCGCGTGACCTGACCGATCGCGAACTGCAGCGGCATGGTCACGAGCGAGATGCCGAGCGTGTCGAGCAGCGGATGCTGGACCAGCAGGCGATGCTCACCAGGCGGGACGCTGTCGATGAGGAAGCGGCCGAGCGAATCGGTGATGCCGATGCGCGTGCTCCCATCCACCGCGATCATGGCGCCGACGAGCGGCTCGCCGTGCACGCTGTCGATCGCGACTCCCTGCGCGATTCCGGTTGTCGGCGCGGCGGGAGGTGCCGCAGGCTTGGGCGCGGCGCCCTTGGGCGGAGCGCTCTTGGCTGGGGCTTTGGGGGCGGGCCGTTGCGCGGAGAGCGAGCCGGCGGAAACGAGCAGCGCTCCCAGCAGGGGAGCGGCGAGACGAAGCAGACGCATGGATGGAATATAGGAGGGAGGCACTCGATCTACCCGGTACTCCCATGATGAGGTCCCCACCCGGCTACGGCGACGTACGGCGTGGTTCCTGCTTCCCTGAGATGGATCACATCACCAGGAGCCGCACAATGGGTGGAAAAGCCAGCAACTACCTGCAGAGCGACCGGCCGGAATCGGGCGGCGCCGACAAGGACGGGATTCGCGAGAAGAACGGCCTGCTCGAGCGCGAGAAGGAACAGTTCGCCAAGGCGGACGCCGACAAGCACGCCAGCACGCCGGAGCAGCAGACCAACGCCAACCACGCACCCTTCACGATCGACAATGAGCCGAACTCGGACCCGCGCAAGTGATGGCTCTGGACTAGCGCTTCTTCCGGGGCTTCGCGTCCACCGCTCGCGGTGGCGCAAAGCCCGTGAAGAACCCCGTATGGCGGAACGTCTGCGTGTGCCCGCTCGTGTCGCTGTCCAGCGGAGCATCCTCCGTCTCGCTCAATCGCGAGACGTCGATGCTGATCGTGCCGTCGGCATCCACGGGATTGTAGATGCTCGTGAACTTCTGTCCGAAGACGACCTCGTCCGCCTTGTAGCTGGAGCGCGCGTGGACCGTCTGCGCGAACGTCTCGTCGATGCCGCTCAGCAGGATCAGGAACTCCGCTTCCTGCATCGTGATGTCGTCGTGCGAGCAGCCCCAGAGCGGGCTCGACTCGTCGATCGGATGCACGATCGTCCAACTGAGTGGAAAGAAGACCAGCTTGGTGCGCTCGAGCTTGAGCTGGTGATACTGACGTCCCTTTCCGTCCAGGTGCGTGTAGATCACCTTGGCCTCGAGCTCCATCAGCTGGTTGCTGCGCGCATTCGTGATGCGGAACTCGAACGCGCTCTTCCCCTGGTAGGGGGCGACCACCGCCACCTCGCTGAACCAGACCGCCGCGGTGGGGCGCGAGAAGCGCGCGAACACGAGCCCGGTCAGCAGCGCAACGAAAAGGATCCCGATCAGCGACTCCAGTGCGACAAGCCAGTTCGCCGCCGGTCCGATCGGGTAGATGTTGCCGTAGCCGATCGTCGCGAATGTCTCGATGCTGAAGAAGAAGACGCGGAGGAAGTGGCCGCCCATCTTGCCGTCTGCCGTTCCGGCGAGCGAGCCCGGGCCGCACAGCATGAACATCCAGGCGAACAGCGCGTTGACGCCGAGGTACGCGACCGTGACCATGGCCAGGAAGCGCGGCCACGTCATCGTCAGCAGTGAGTGGTAGCCGTTCAGGTAGGAGAGCGGCGAGAACCCTTCGCGGCGCGCCGTGAAGTGGCCGTCGCGGTCCAGCAGCCGCCGCTCGTTGGCGCCACCGACGACCGCGCCGAAGCCCAGATCCTTCGGCTCCTCGATCGACGTGGCAGCGCCGGCGCGCGTCTCCACGACTGTGGACGGCGGGGCAGAATCGAGATCGCTCATGCGCGAGAAGCTAGCGGTGGGCGCGCTTGCGTCAAACGTCGAACGCGCTGCACTATGCGCGCATGACCATCACCTTGCCCGCCCGACGCGCGCGCGCCGCCGCGCTCACGCTCTACGCCCTCGTCGCGCCGACGTCGCACGCCGCCGCGCAGACGATCCCCACCCTCGGCGCCCCCACCAGCGATCCCGTCATCCAGCGCATCTATCAGGAGGGAATGCGCAACTCGCAGGCGTATGCGCTGGCGCAGACGCTGATGGATTCCATCGGCCCGCGACTCACCGGCTCGCCGCAGAACCGATCCGCCAACGACTGGCTCGTGCGGACGTACAAAGCGTGGGGAATCCCGGCCCGCAACGAGCAGTACGGCACCTGGCGCGACTGGTCGCGCGGGCCCAGCCGGATCGAGCTCACCAGCCCGCGCATCCGCACGCTGGAGGCGACGCAGCTCGCCTGGAGCCCCCCCACCCCAGCCGGCGGCGCCACTGGCGACGTCGTCCTCCTCGGCGGCACCGAATCGACGGACGCACCATCGTTTGCCCGCTGGCTCGCCACTGCACGTGGAAAGTTCGTGCTCATCTCCATGCCGCAGCCCACCTGTCGCCCGGATACCAACTGGGCTGCGTGGGCCACCCCTGACGTGCATACCGCGATGCGCGCCTCGCGCGACACGGCGGCGGCGCAGTGGCGAGCACGACTGACCCGATTCGGCGTCGACCCGCGCACCCTCCCCTCCGTGCTCGACGCCGCTGGCGTCGCCGGCGTCCTCACGAACACATGGTCGCATGGCTGGGGGGTGGACAAGATCTTCTCCGCTCGCACCACGCGCGTCCCCAGCTTCGACGTGAGCTGCGAGGATTACGGGCTTCTCGCGCGACTCGCCGAGCGCGGCCAGCATCCGGTGGTGCACGCCGTCGCCGAGTCGCAAAGTGCGCCCGCCGAATCGCCGGTCTACAACACCGTCGCCGAGGTCGGGGGCCGCGAACTGCCGAACGAGTATGTCATGCTCTCCGCGCACCTCGATTCATGGGACGGCGGCAGTGGCGCGACTGACAACGGGACGGGCACGATCATCATGCTCGAGGCGATGCGCATCCTGCGCGCCGCCTATCCGCAGCCGCGCCGCACGATCATGGCCGGCCACTGGAGCGGCGAGGAGCAGGGCGAGCTCGGCTCGTCCGCGTTCGTCGCCGACCACGCACCGGTGATCGCGGGGCTGCAGGCGCTGTTCAACCAGGACAACGGCACCGGCAACATCGACAAGATCATCGCCGCGGGCTTCCTCGATGCGCCGCCGCACTTCGCGCGCTGGCTCTCGCTCATGCCGGAGGACGTCACGCGCGGCACCGCGCTGGAGTTTCCAGGCTATGCGCATGACGAGAGCACGGACAGCGACGCGTTCGCCTGCCGCAACGCCCCCGGCTTCTTTCTCAACTCCGCCGATTGGGATTACAACGACTACACCTGGCACACCAACCGCGACACGTTCGACAAGATCAGCTGGGCGATGATCCGCAAGAATGCGACGCTGGTGGCGATGCTCGCCTACGGCGCATCGGAGGATCCGGTGAAGCTCGGCCGCGCTCGGCGCATCCCGGCGCTCGACGCGAGCACGGGCCGGACCATCGAGCCCCCGGCCTGCGACAAGCCGGCGCGCAGCTTCGCCGAGACGCTCAACCGCTCTCGCTGACTTGTCTCGACGCAAAAAGCGAGGGGCGCACCATTGCGGTGCGCCCCTCGCTTCGTTCTCGCCGCGATGGTTATGCCTTGCGGTCCGTGCACCCCTTGAAGTTGGGATTCGTGAGCTCGTCCGTCGGCACGGGCAAGTTCACGTCCGGCCCGTAGCTTCCGCCGCGGTAGTGCGTGCCCGTTGGGAAGGTGGTCTCCGGCGTGCGGCCGTAGAAGCGGATCAGGCGACGGAGGTCACCCAGTCGCTGACCGCGAGCGAACGTCCAGAATGCCTTCTCGCGG
>JAYUTY010000203.1:0-5388 GCA_043754875.1 Gemmatimonadota bacterium | reverse complement strand
GCCCGCTCGCGACCGACGAGGATTCCGTCATTGAGCGGCGTGACCCGCATTTATGCCGAGGCGCACATGTCGGCGGCACGACTGACGGATGGCTCGTGGACGGTCTGGGGAGGAGCGCCGTCGGCCAAGCCGGCCACCGACGATGGTCCGCCGGTCACTACTCCATCTCCGCTACCGGGGCTGCTGCGAGACGCGCTGGAAGTAGCCGATGGCGTGGCCCTTCTTCGTGACGGCACGGTCCGCACGTGGGGCGGAAATTCGTTTGGGACGCTAGGGACAGGTGCCGGAGTCGACGCCGTCGCGTCAGCGCCCCGCGCCGCGCTCGTGCGATCGCTGTCGGGGATCGTGGCAGTATGGAGCGGAAACAATCGCCACCTCGCGCTCAAGGCAGACGGGACACTATTCCTGTGGGGTCCGGCGGAGCTGGAAGGGAATGGGAGTGTGTTCCGGGTGCCAACGGCCGTTGCGACATTCAAACTCGAGCCAGTGCGTTAGTCGCGGTAACTTCTGCTCGAGTGCACCGCGGACCTATTCAGGACTTGCCCGACGATTTTTTGACCCCACACGGCGCCTGCGCGAAAGCGCGTTCCACGCCGCGGCACGCGCGCCTGACCCGGCTCGCGCTGATCGCCTTCGGGTTCGTCAGGGGCCGCCTCAGCGGCACCGTCCCCTGGAGAAGCTCGCTGCAGGCCGCCGTATCCGAGGGCTGGCAGCGGGCACATCACACCGCGAGCACTTTCCGCCTGCCCCTGACCTCCGCTTCCAGACGACTGCACATGATGTCGCACAGATGGAAGACGCTCCTGTCCGCCAGCGTGTAGTAGACGAACAGGCCCTCCTTCCGGCGCTTGACGAAGCCCAGATTGTTGAGGAGCTGCAGGTGCTTCGACACGTTGGCCTGGCCCAGCCCACTGTCCTCCACGAGCTCGCTCACGGAGAGTGGGCCCGCACGGAGGGCGTTGAGGATGGTCAGCCGCGCCGGCTCACCAAGTGCCTTGAACCGCTCGGCAATGAGCGCGAGCACTTCCGGCGTGAGTGTCAGCGTCTTCTGAGGCATCGGATCTCATCGGCTCGCGGTGCACACCCATAGATATAGTACATGAGCATACAGTAGTTTATTGACCGTGTGGCGGCGCGGCAAGGTTGGGCGATGTCGCAACCGACGTGCGCGAGGTCCACGGGCACAGCTGCCTCCTTCATGCCCCCGGCCGGTGGCAGCCGGGAAATCCGATGGCGCCGAGCGCGCGCTCGAGCGGACAGAACTTCGTGAAGCTCGACTGCACCAGGTTGAAGCCGACGAACGCGGTGAACAGATACCACGCCGGGTGCACCCAGAAGCCGAGCGCGAGCGATGCGAGAATGAAGGCGCCGGCAAAGCGGCGGATGATGCAGTCCTGGCACATGATGAGGCTCCGGTCGAGTGTGTGGTGATCGGTGTTCACGCTGCGACGTCCCCGACCGCGGATTGCGGCAGGCGTCGATACTCCGCATCGTCATGAGTGGCATCCGTGTGCGCCGCCGCCGGTGCTCGCCGGCGGAGCTCCCAGTACAGGATGGGCACGACCACCATGGTCAGCACGGTCGCGACGATCGCGCCACTCATCAGTGCGACCGCGAGGCCCTGGAAGATCGGGTCGAGCACCATCACCAGTCCGCCCACGACGACGGCGGCGGCGGTGAGCGCAATGGGCCGGAAGCGCACGGCGCCCGCTTCGAGCACCGCATCGCGCAGCGAACGGCCGCGCGCTTCGGCGAGCTGGATGAAATCCACCAGCAGGATCGAGTTGCGCACGATGATCCCGGCCAGCGCGATCATGCCGATCATCGACGTCGCCGTGAAGAAGGCACCCGTGATCGCGTGCCCCGGCAGTATGCCGATGAGCGTGAGCGGGATCGGCGCCATGATCACGAGCGGCACCGTGAACGACTGGAACCAGCCCACGACCAGCACATAGATGAGGACCAGCACGATGGCGAACGCGAGTCCGAGATCCCGGAACACCTCGATCGTCACCTGCCACTCGCCGTCCCACTTGATGGCCGTCTCGGCGAGCCGCGCCGGCTGCACCGCGTTGTAGCGCGCGATGCGCGCGCCGTTCACGCGCACGTGGTCGAGCTTCGCGTTCATCGCCATGATCGCGTAGACCGGCGACTCGACATCGCCGGCCACGTCACCGGTCACATAGATGGCAGGCCGAAGATCCTTTCGCACGCGGGCGCTCTCGCGCACGCCGGGCATCACGCTCACGAAGCGGGCGAGCGGCTGCGGGCCCGTTGCCGTTCCGACCGGCAGCGCCAGCAATGCGTCCACCGACGATCGCTGCTCTAGCGGCAAGCGCGGAACGATTGCGCGACCCTCCAGCGCGGTGGATGAGCTCATGCGTCCCGCCGACGCGCCGGACAGTGCGAGGTAGAGCGTTTGTGTGATCTGCTCCACACTCGCTCCGGCCTCTGCGGCGCGCACACGATCGACGTGGAACGTGCGGCTCTGCTGGGACGCCTCGACGGTCCAGTCGATGTCCACCACTCCGGGCGTGGTCTCGAAGACGTGCTTGACCTGCCGCGCGGCCTCCCAGCGCGTCGAGTCGTCCGCGGCGTACACTTCCGCCACGAGGGTCGACAGCACCGGCGGTCCGGGCGGGATCTCCGCCACCTTCGCCGACGCGTGATACCGCTGGGCGATGGAGTCGATGGCAGGACGCACGGCCACGGCGATCGCGTGACTCTGTCGCGAACGCTCGCCCTTGGCCACGAGATTGACCTGCACGTCCGCCACGTTCGGTCCCGTGCGCATGAAATAGTGGCGCACCAGGCCGTTGAAGTTGAACGGCGCGGCGGTTCCCGCGTAGACCTCGGTGCTCGTCACCTCGGGCACACGGCGCAGGTACGCTGCCACCTCCTGCCCCACCGCATTTGTCGTCTCGAGCGTCGTGCCCTCCGGGAGATCGAGGATCACCTGGAACTCGCTCTTGTTGTCGAATGGCAGCATCTTCACCTTCACCGCCTTCACGAACAGCAGTCCCACCGACACGAGCAGCAGTGCCACGACGCCGCCGTAGAAGGCGCGACGAAGAGGCGCCCGATCCATCAGTCGGCCCATGAGACGCGCGTAGAAGCGTCCGAAGCGCGACGTCTCCTCGTCCTCGTGCGCGCGATCGTGCTCGTGCGCGCGTGGCTTCACATGCCCCTTCAGCAGGCGGTACGCGAGGTAGGGCGTGACGACGAATGCCACCGCCAGCGACGCGAGCATCGCGAACGAGGCCCCGACGGGAATCGGCCGCATGTACGGTCCCATCATGCCCGACACGAAGGCCATCGGGAGAATGGCGGCGATCACCGCAAATGTCGCGAGGATCGTCGGGTTTCCCACTTCATCGACGGCATCGACCGTCGCGTCTTCCGGCGAGCGATCGCCCATTCTGAGATGGCGATAGATGTTCTCCACCACGACGATCGCGTCGTCCACCAGGATCCCGATCGAGAAGATGAGCGCGAAGAGGGTGATGCGATTGAGCGTGTACCCGAGCGCGTAGTACGCGAACAGCGTGAGCGCGAGCGTGACCGGCACGGCCACCAGCACCACCGCGGCCTCCCGCCATCCCAGGAAGATCCAGATCAGCACCGTGACGGAGATCGTCGCGATGATGAGGTGCAGGATCAGTTCGCTCGCCTTGTCCCCCGCGGTTTCGCCGTAGTCGCGGGTCACCGCGAGCGTCACGTCACGCGGCAGCAGCCGCCCCCTCGCCTCATCGACTCGCTCGAGGATCGCGCGGGTGACCTGGGTGGCATTGGCACCTTTTCGCTTCGCGACGGCGATGGTCACTGCGCCCTCGGGCGCCCCCGCGCGTCCCGCATGCGACACGTAGGTCGTCGTCTCACCGAACTCGTCGGTGACGTCGGCCACGTTGCGCAGGTACACGGGCACTCCGGCCCGGACCGCCACGACTACCCCGTTGACGTCTTCCGTGGTCACGAGCGGTGCGCCAACGTCGATGCGATAGACCTCGCCCGATGCGGTGAGCTCGCCCGCTTGCAAACGCGCGTTCGCGCCGCGCAGCGCCTGCGCCACTTCGCTCGGGCTTACCCCGGCGGCAGCGAGTCGCGCGGCATCGAACGTCACCCGCAGCTGCTTCGACTGCCCGCCCACCACGAAGGTCTCGGCGACGTCGGGAATGGTGCGGATCTCGTCCTGGAGATGCACGGCCATCTGCCGCATCGCATTCGCGTCGTACACCGCGGAGTGCAGCGTCAGCGCGAGGACGGGCACGTCGTCGATGGAATGCGGCTTCACGAGGGGCGGCAGGGCGCCCGGCGGCATCTGGTCCATGGCGCTCGCGAGCTTGGCCTGCACGCGTGTCACGCTTCGCTCCTGGTCTTCACCGACCTTGAAGCGCACCGTGGTCATCGCGTAGCCGTCGCCCGACATGCTGTAGACGTGATCCACGCCGGGGATCTCGAGCATGCGCTGCTCGATCGGCCGGGCGAGCAGGTTCTCCGCCTCGCTCGGTGACGCGCCGGGAAGCGCTGCGATCACGTCGATCATCGGCACGGAGATCTGCGGCTCCTCTTCGCGCGGCGTGGCAAGGATGCCGAGCAGCCCGACCGCGAGCGATGCAATCGTCACCAGAGGGGTGAGCTTGGAGCGGAGAAATGCTTTGGCAATGCGTCCGGAGATGCCCATGATCTCAGCGCCCCGTCGGGGCGACGGCCGGCACCACGACGACGTCGCCGAGTCGCAGCCCAGCGCTCACCTCGGTCATCCGTCCGATGACCGCACCGAGCTTGACCCACCTGATCTGGTCACCATCGGCCGTGCGCATCGTCACGCCGGTCAGGTCACCCTCGCGCACCAGCGCGGCGGTCGGCACCATGAGGCCCGTTCGCGAAGCGACTGGCAGACGCAGTATCGCCGAGCTCCCCGGCAGGATCGTTCCTCCCGAGTTGGCGACGAGCGCGTTGATCGTATGGAGATTGCCGACAGGAGACGGGACGACTCCTTCGACGACCGCCTCCACGGCGCGACCCTCGATGACGGCTTCGATGCGCTGGCCCCGGTGGATGCCACGCGCCAGGTCTGGCGTCGTGCTCGCGGCGATGCGGAGCTGGCGTCCATCCTGAATGGTGACGAGGGGCGAGCCCGGTGCCGCGAAGGCCCCCGGATCGACGAACCGTCTGGTGATGATGCCCGCAAAGGGTGCCCGTATCACGGCGTAGGAGCTCGCGGCGCCCAGCTCCGCGGACGCCGCGTGCGCGGACCGCACGGCGGCGTCGGTGCGGGCCAGCCCGGCTTCCGCCGCATCGAGCTGGGACTTCGTCGCGGCGCTGTCGGCGTAGAGCGCGCGAATGCGACCAGCCTGCGCCCGCGCCTCACGCTGCGTCGCCTCCGCC
>JAYUTY010000202.1:0-1772 GCA_043754875.1 Gemmatimonadota bacterium | reverse complement strand
CCGGACTCGGCGCCGCAGAGCGCTCACTTCGCCTCGTGCTCGATCTACTCGGCGAGCCTCAGCCCACGCCGCCGGCCGGGGAAGCGCGCTAGACGCGCGAGACGGGCGACAGCGAGATGATGGGTGAGGACGCGGACTGCGGGCGATGCAGGAAGAAGCCCTGTACGAGATGCACGCCCAACTCCTGCACCATCTGGAACTCCTCGGCTCGCTCCACGCCTTCGGCGATCACCTTCGCGCCGTGGTCGTTCGCAAACCGCACCATCGTCTGCACCAGGTTCTGCTTGATGAAGTTCGTGTCGATCGCGTTGATGAGCGAGATGTCGAGCTTGATGAAATCGGGCTCCAGATTGGCGATGGAACCAAGTCCGGCGTAGCCGCTGCCTGCATCGTCGACGGCGAAGCGGAAGCCCATCTCACGGAACGCCCTGAGCCGCTCGCGGAACTTGGGATAGTCCTTGATCGCCGTACGCTCGGTGATCTCGATGACGACGCGAGACGGCTCGTCGACCCCCTGTTCGGTGAACGCCGGATCGTTGAAGTCGTGTGGATCGACGTTGAGGAAGAGCAGCTGTCCCGCTTCGAGGCGCGTGTTCATCCCTTCCAGGGCCCGCTCGCGACACAGACGGCTCAACTCCCAGATCAGGTCGGCCTCGGCCGCGACGTCGAACATCACTTCCGGACTGCGCAGCGTGCGCAGCTGTCCGCGCGCGAGCGCCTCGTAGCCGAAGATCTCGCGCGTGGACGCGATGACGATCGGATGGTAGTCCACGTAGACACCGCGATCGCGGATCGCCGCCTTGAGGTCCCCGACACGTCGCGCACGCTCGCGCTGCTCGAGCGAGCGTGAGGCATTCTGCGCCTCGCGGATACCGCGGTAGATCATCCGCTCGAGGCGGATCTTGGGGTTGTAGTAGAGATGCGCCCGCCCGACGTAGATGTCGAACAGCGCGGCGATGTCCTCCCCGTGGACCGCTTCGATCTCGCCGGCGACGTGCCGTTGCAGGCGGGTCACCATCTCGGTGATCTCGCCTTCCGTGGCAGCGGCAACACCGGTGGCCGGCACGTGGAAGAAGATGAAGTCGTCGTCGTTGGTGAAGCTCACCATCACGCGCGACGTCCCGAGATCGTCATCGTCGAGAAATGCCCGCACGGCGCCGGCTGTCGTCTCGAGCACCGCATCCAGCTTCTCCCACCCGTAGATCTCCTCGATCTTCGAGTAGCGGACGAAGTTGAAGTACAGCACGACGAGCTCGCCGCGCTCCTTGAAGAGCTGTCGCGACCGCTCGATGGCGACGGGGAGCGTGGGGAGACCTGTGAGCGAGTCGTGGAGCATCTTCTCGTACTCCACGTGCTCCACGTGCTGCGCGGCTGCAGCGCCAAGGGCGGCCGCTCGCGCGACGGCGGACCAGGTGCGCGCAGCGATCTCCTCAGCGGTCGCCGGCAGGAGAAACCATTCTTCTGCCTTGAGCTCGACGGCGCGACGGCGCGCGGCCTCG
The DNA here is from genome assembly GCA_043754875.1 of Gemmatimonadota bacterium. Taxonomy (GTDB): domain Bacteria; phylum Gemmatimonadota; class Gemmatimonadetes; order Gemmatimonadales; family Gemmatimonadaceae; genus AG11. Next base: position 273 of record JAYUTY010000202.1, on the reverse strand, counting down.
TCGGCGCAGCCCACCAGCACGGGGATCCCACGCGCGTGTGCCATCTCGATGCTCGACCGCAGCAGCGACGGGTCTGACGTGGTCACCAGCAGAGCCCGTACTCCCGGCTCCGCGAGTCCGGTGGCCAGGTCGGGAATGTCACGGGTCTCGGCGCGCCAGCCGTCAAGCAGTGCTGCGGCGGCGCGGATGGCGAGGTTGTCCGAATCGGTGAGGAGGATCGACTCGCTCACACGCCTCGATCGTTCGAAGCGCGGGCATCGGCGGAGGCGCCGG
>JAYUTY010000201.1:0-15538 GCA_043754875.1 Gemmatimonadota bacterium | reverse complement strand
AGATCGGCCGCGTGCTCGCGGGGCTCCAGCAGATGGGCCTCACGTATCGGGGACTCTACGGCGAGGGCTCGGAAGTGGTAGGCAACTTCTTCCAGATCTCCAACCAGACCACGCTGGGTCGCTCGGAAGAGGATCTGCTCGATCAACTGATCCGGGTGGTGGGCCATGTGATCGAGCGGGAGGAGGAGGCGCGTCGCGTGCTCCTTCGCGATGCCGGATATATTATCGAAGACAAGCTGTGGCGCGCGTACGGCACGCTGCGGTATGCCCGGAGCCTCACGTTCGACGAGGCGATGAACTACCTGAGCGGCGTGCGGCTGGCCGTGGGCCTGAAACTGATCCGTGGCCTCAGTGTATACACACTCAACAAACTCCTGATCTTCTCGCAGGCCGCGCACCTGTCGGCCGCCGAGGGGCGCTCTCTCACCGAGAGCGAAACGAACCTGGCGCGCGCACGCTATGTGCGTCGAGCGCTGGAAGAGGAAGCAGGGGCGGTCGGCTAGCAGCACGTCCACCCGGGTCTCTCTGAGGGACTGTATGAACGGCTATAATTTCACGGAGCGGGTGCGGAAGGTTCTCGCCATGGCGCGAGAAGAAGCCGCCCGTCTTCATCATGAGTACGTGGGCACCGAGCACATTCTGCTCGGCCTCATTCGCGAAGGCGAAGGGGTTGCCGCGACTGTCCTCCAGAACCTCTCCGTCGAGCTGGACGAGATCCAGCAGAAGATCGAGGAGACGGTGAAGAAGGGGAAAGCCGCGCAGACGACCGGCCCGGACCTCCCCTATACCTCACGCGCCAAGAAGGTGCTCGAGCTCGCCATGAGCGAGGCGCGTGAGCTGAGCCACTCGTATGTCGGCACCGAGCATCTGCTCCTTGGCCTCCTCCGGGAGGAGAAGGGGATCGCTGCGCAGGTGCTGACCGACGCGGGGGTGAACCTCGACGCGGCGCGTGCCGAGACGTTGCGCATCCTGGGCACGGAGATGCCGCAGCAGCAGGGCGGAGCGGCGGCCAGCGCCAGCGCGCAGACGCCTCCGGCCGCCCCGAAGGGCGAGAAGAAGTCCAAGACTCCGGCGCTCGACCACTTCTGCCGCGACCTGACGCAGCTTGCGGCCGAGGGGCAGCTCGATCCGACGATCGGGCGGGCAAAGGAGATCGAGCGGGTGATGGAAGTGCTGACGCGCCGCAAGAAGAACAACCCGGTGCTGATCGGCGAGCCTGGTGTGGGCAAGACGGCGATCGTCGAGGGGCTCGCGCAGCTCATCGCGAACGGCGAGTGCCCGGATTCGCTGCGGGACAACCGCGTGCTGTCGCTCGACATGGCAGCCGTGATCGCCGGCACCAAGTATCGCGGCCAGTTCGAGGAGCGTCTCAAGGCGGTGATGAACGAGATCGCGCAGAACAAGAACGTGATCCTGTTCATCGACGAGCTGCACACGCTGGTGGGTGCGGGCGCTGCCGAGGGGGCGATCGATGCCTCCAACATGTTGAAGCCGGCACTGGCACGTGGAGAGCTGCAGTGCGTCGGCGCCTCGACGCTCAACGAGTACCGCAAGTACATCGAGAAGGACGGCGCGCTGGAGCGTCGCTTCCAGACGGTCGTGGTCGATCCGCCTTCCATCGATGAGACGGTCGAGATCCTGAAGGGACTGCGCAAGAAGTACGAGGATCACCACAAGGTGACGATCCCCGACAGCACGCTCGTGCTGGCCGCGAAGCAGTCGGAGCGGTACATCACCGACCGTTTCCTGCCGGACAAGGCGATCGACGTGATCGACGAGGCAGGCGCGCGAGCACGCCTCGCCGCGCAGGCGCCGCCGCCGGAGGTCGCCGCCCTCAAGGGCGAGCTGGAGAAGGTGAACACCGAGAAGGAGACCGCGGTCCGCGATCAGAACTTCGAGCGTGCCGCCTCGCTCCGCGACAAGGAGCGGGAGATCCAGGGCGAGATCCGCAAGAAGCAGGAGGAGTGGGAGCTGCGGCGCCAGTCGCATCGCCCGGTCCTCGGCGAGGAGGAGATTGCGTTCATCGTCAGCCGCTGGACGGGCATTCCGGTGACGCGTCTTCAGGAGGCGGAGACCAGCCGCCTGCTGCGGATGGAGGACGAGCTGCATCTCAACGTGATCGGGCAGGACGAGGCCATCAAGGCACTCAGCCGCTCGATCCGCCGCAGCCGCGCGGGGCTGAAGGATCCCAATCGTCCGATCGGGTCGTTCATCTTCTGCGGGCCGACCGGTGTGGGCAAGACGGAGCTCGCTCGCTCGCTCGCCCGCTTCCTGTTCGCCGACCCGTCTGCGCTGATCCGCGTGGACATGAGCGAGTACATGGAGAAGTTCTCGGTTTCGCGGCTGATCGGCGCGCCGCCGGGCTACGTGGGCTACGAGGATTCGGGCACGCTCACGAAGGCGATTCGTCGCAAGCCGTACTCGGTCATCCTGCTCGATGAGATCGAGAAGGCGCACCCGGACGTGTTCAACATCCTGCTCCAGGTGCTGGACGAGGGCCATCTGACGGACAACTACGGCCGCGTGATCGACTTCAAGAACACGGTCGTGATCATGACGTCGAACGTCGGTGCGCGCGACGTGGCGAAGAGCAAGAATCTCGGCTTCAGCACGAACGACGCGGTGAGCTCGTTCGAGCGGATGCAGGAGAAGGTCAAGGAAGAGCTCAAGATCGTCTTCAATCCCGAGTTCCTGAACCGGCTGGATGACGTGATCGTCTTCCATCCGCTCAGCCGGGAGCACATCTCGCAGATCGTGTCGATCCTGCTCAAGGACGTACGGAAGCGGTTGGCGGAGGACGAGCTGACGCTCAAGCTCACGGACGCCGCGACACAGCTGCTGGTGAAGAACGGCTACGACGAGGCGTATGGTGCTCGCCCGCTGAAGCGCTCGATCCAGAAGTTCATCGAGGACCCGCTCTCGGAAAAGATTCTCATGGGCGATTTCGCCCGAGGGGACGAGATCGAGGTTGATGCGGCAGCGGATGGCAGCAAGCTGGAGTTCAAGACCCTTTCCAGCGTCACGAAGGCCTGATTCAGGTCGCAGGAAACGCTCTTCTGGCCGGCTGGGTCCAATACAGGGGACCCAGCCGGCCTTTTTCTGTGTATATTGTCGTGATGCCACGTATGCTTTCAATTGCCGTCGCCCTGCTGCTCATCGGGGCGACGGCGCGTGCGCAGGAGCCCACAGTTGCCGGGCGCTGCGCGACACCCGATTCCATCGCCTTCCGCGGCGCGACGCGCGTCACCGACGCCACGCTGCGCGTGGACGTGGGGATCGTTCCTGGTCCAGTGAACTACCGCGCGCTCGACCGCGCGATCAAGGCGCTGTTCGCAACCGGCCAGTTCGACGACGTGCGGGCGAGCTGCGAGCTCGACCAGACGCCTCGCGCGACGCTCCTCTTCACGCTGCGCGAGCGTCCGCTGCTCGCTGCCGTGGACGTCGTCGGCACGGACCGCGTCGCTCGCAGCACGGTCCGCGATCGCGTCGACCTCCTCGTGGGCCGTCCGGTCGATCCGGCAGCGGTCGCGCGCTCGATCCAGCGCATCGATTCGCTCTACCAGGTGGAGGGCTACTACCTCGCGGAGGTGAAGCCCGAGACGACGCTGGTGAACGGCCAACTCTCGCTGCTGTTCCGTGTGGACGAAGGTCGCCGCCTCGCGGTGTCCGGAGTCAACGTGCTCGGCAACACGGGAGTGTCGGACAAGGAGTTCGTCTCGGCGATGCAGACCAAGCCCGAAGGCTTCCTCTGGTTCCGCAAGGGAGAGCTGGACAACGACAAGTTCGCTGGCGACATCGGCGAGCGAATTCCCGCGCTCTACTCGTCAAAGGGCTTCCTCGACGCGCAGGTGCTGAAGGACACGATCATCGTGGACCGGGCGCGCGGCAAGGCGATGGTGGACCTGACGGTGAAGGAAGGCCCGCGCTACCGCATCGGGACGTTCGAGGTGACGGGCGGTCATCGCTTCAACAACGAGGACCTGCAGCGCTACTACCCGTTCGGGGAGCAGCCCAAGACGATCTCGGGCGCGATGAAGGGCGTGCTACGCGTGGGGCGCGGCAACGACGATGCGCGGTACTTCGACCAGGCGCGCTGGGACGATGCGACGCGGCGGTTGGGCGAGGCGTACGCGAACGAGGGCTACATCTATGCGAGTGTCCGCCCCGTCGTCGATCGTCGACGCCTCGGGCCGGATTCGGTGCCTACCGTGAATCTCCGGTGGGAGGTCGAGGAGGGGCAGCCGGCGATCGTCAACCGGGTCGAGATCCTCGGCAACGACATCACGTCCGAGTCGTGCATCCGCAATCAGATCTTCGTCGTGCCAGGCGACATCTTTCGCCGCGACGCGCTGATCCGCAGCTACCAGAGCATCGGCAATCTCGGCTTCTTCGAGACGCCGATCGCGCCCCCGGATACCAGGCGTGCCAACGAGGCGGGTGACCTCGACGTCGTCTTCCACGTGAAGGAGAAGCGGACGGGCAACGTCAACTTCGGTGCGTCGGTCGGACAGGGCGCCGGTGTCGGTGGCTTCATCGGCTTCGACCAGCCGAACCTGTTCGGCATGTGCAAGCGCGGCTCGCTCAACTGGCAGTTCGGGCAGTTCGTCAACGACTTCAGCCTGACCTACAGCGATCCGTTCATCCGCGAGTCGCAGATCTCCGGGACGCTGACGGCCTACCACTCGCAGACGCGCTACTCCGTCGGGAACGTCGGCCGGCCGACTCGCATCGGCGGTCAGCTTCAGTTCGGCCTGCCACTCTTCTCGTCACGCTTCTCGCGCGTGTTCGCGTCGTACGGCGGGGAACGGGTGCGCTACGACGACGCCGGTCTGGGCGGGACGATCAACTGCTCGCTGATTTCGTGCGCGCGCTCCACGCTCGGGCTCACCTTCGAGCACGATACGCGCGTGGGGCTGCCGTTCCCCGTGGATGGTGGCAAGCAGACCTTCACGACGCAGGTCAACGGCATCCTCGGCGGAGCGCAGTACACGCGCTACACCGGTGAGATGCGCCACTACGCCTCGCTGGCTCACTTTGGCGGCGGTGCCCTGGGCAGCGAGCCCATCACGCTTTCGCTTGGGCTGTCGCTCCGTGGCGGCGCGGTGTTCGGCGATCCAGGCGGATTCTTCGTCACGCAGCAGTTCTCGCTGGGCGGCGTGCAGTACGGCGAGCCACTGCGAGGCTACTCGGAGTTCTCCATCACGCCGCACGGCTATGTGGAGGACATCAACGGCAACTCGCAGAACGCGACGGCGAGCGCCTTCGGCAGCGCTTTCTACACCAACTCGGTGGAGCTCGGGCTCCGGTTCAATCAGCAGCTCTACCTCGACGCGTTCTACGACGCCGGCAACATCTGGGCACGCCCGCGGGACTTCAATCCGACCCGCCTCTACCGTGGCGCCGGAGTCGGTGCGTCGGTCGTGACGCCGCTCGGACCGCTCGGCCTCGATTGGGGGTATGGATTCGATCGTACGGAAAACGGGGTGAAAGCCCCGAAGTGGCAGTTGCATTTCAAGCTCGGTCAGCTCTTCTAACCTGAGGTTCCTCATGCGTGCATCCTTTCGCGCGGCGTCCGCCGCGCTCGTTCTCGTCGTGGCGCTCGGTAGCGCTGCCTCCGCCCAGGGCGGACAGAAGTTCGCCTACATCACCTCCTCCGTCCTGCTCCAGGACGCGCCCGGCCGCGCGGAGGCCGAAGCGCAGTTCGAGCGCGAGACGGGCACCTATCGCGACCAGATCAAGCGCATGAGCGATTCGCTCAACGCGATGGTCACCGGTTTCGAGAAGCGCCAGGCGTCGCTCACGGCGGCGGTGCGCGAGACTCAGGCAAAGGACATCCGCGCCAGGGAGGAGGACTACCAGCGTCGGACACGCGAGCTGGAGCAGAAGGCGCAGTCGCGACAGAACGAGCTCGTGCAGCCGATTCTCGATCGCATCAAGGGCGCGATCGAGGACGTGCGCGTGGAAGGTGGCTATTCCTTCGTCTTCAACCTCGATCAGGGTTCTCCGATCGTGGCGTACGACAAGAACCTGAACGTGACCGACCGCGTGCTCGGCAAGCTGCGCGCTGGCAGCGTTGCCGGTGCCCGCCCGACGACGCCGACTGGTGCGCCGACTCCCCGGCCGGCCGCGCCGACCGGTGCTCCGACGGCTGCACCATCTGGAGTGACGCGTCCGCAGACGCCTCCGCTCGACTGACGACGCGTGGCTGACGCGTCCGACGATTGGAAGTCCAACGGCGGTGAGGGCCCTCGGGTCCTCACCGCCGCGGCCATTGCGGCAGCCGTCGGCGGCGTGCTCGTCGGCGACCCGAACGCGGTCGTTTCGGCGACGGCACCGCTGGACCGTGCCGAGTCGCATCACCTGACAATGCTCGTTGCGGCCCGATACGCGCCGCTGCTCGCCACCGCGGACGTGGGCGTCCTGCTCGTCACGCCGGAGCTCGCCGAGACGGCGGGAGTGGCCCGGGCGCGAATCACGGTGGCGAAGCCGCACGAAGCCATGCTGGCCCTTCTGCCGCTGCTCTATCCCGCGCCGGCGCACGTCGCCGACATTCATCCGACGGCGGTGATCGGACGTGGCGCCACCATCGGCGATGACGTGGCCATTGGGCCATATGTCGTCATCGGGGCGGGTGCGCGTGTCGGAGCAGGGAGCAGCCTCCACGCGCATGTCTCAGTGGGCGACGGAGTCGAGATCGGCGAGCGATGCGAGCTCTTTCCGGGGGTGACACTCTACCCCGGGAGCCAGCTGCACGAGCGTGTGCGCCTGCACGCGGGCGTCCGCATCGGGTCTGACGGCTTTGGCTACGTGTTTCGCGACGGTGTGCACGAGAAGATCCCGCACGTGGGACGATGCGTCATCGAGTCCGATGTCGAGATCGGCGCGAACACGACGATTGACCGCGGGAGCATCGACGACACGGTGATCGGGGCAGGTACTCGGATCGACAATCTCGTGCAGATCGGACACAACGTGCGCGTCGGCCGGCTCTGCCTGATCATGGCGCAGGTCGGCATCGCCGGCTCCGCGCATGTGGGAGACGGCTGCATCCTGGCAGGGCAGGCGGGGATCGCTGGTCATGTGAGGATCGGCGCCGGCGCCCGATTGGCGGCGCAGGCGGGAGCCTTCGGCGACATTCCGGCCGGCGAGACGTGGTCGGGATACCCAGCTCGCCCGCACCGCAATGCCCTGCGGGCGCAGGCAGCCTCGTTCAAGCTGCCATCGATCCTGCGCGCGCTGGAGCGGCTCGTCGCCGAGCGTGGCGATGGCGGAGCCGCCTGATGCGGCGCACGATCGCCAGCGAGACGAGGGTGCGCGGCATCGGCCTGCACATGGGGGTCGAGTGCGAGCTCGTCTTCCGGCCGGCGCCCAGCCAGAGCGGTATCGCGTTCGTGCGGCGAGACCTGCCGGGAGTCATGCCCATCGCGGCACGCGCAGAGCGGGCCGTACTCACCGAGCGCCGCACGCAGCTCGGCGAAGAGCCGAACGCGGTGCACACGGTCGAGCACGTGCTTGCCGCGGTCGCTGCGCTCGGGATCGACGACCTGCTGATCTCGCTCGATGGCCCAGAGCCGCCCATCATGGATGGCAGTTCTGCTCCGTTCTTCGAGGCGTTGCGGACGGCTGGCCTCAGGGAGCAGCGCGGCTGCCCCAGGGTCGCGCGACTCACCCAGAACGTGCGCGTCGCGGATGGCGAGTCCGTCTACGAGGCGTTTCCGGCGGACGAGCTGTCGCTGGACGTGACGATCGATTTTCCGCATCCGCTGATCGGTATGCAGCGTTTCGTGACGACGATCAGCGAGCAGTCGTTCGGGCGGGAGCTCGCGTGGGCGCGTACCTTCGGGTTCGTCCGCGAAGTGGAGCCGTTGCGGGCGCGGGGACTGATCAAGGGAGCGACGACCGCCAATGCGGTCGTGCTCGACGAGACGTCGGTGGTGGAGAACGAGCTGCGGTCGCCGGATGAATTCGTCCGGCACAAGATGATGGATTGTGTAGGAGATCTCGCGCTTGCTGGTACGCGTCTGAAGGCGCGCATCGTGGCGCACAAACCCAGCCATCGCGGCACGGTGCTGTTCGTGCGCGCGCTACAGGCGTCGCTGGCGCAGGAGAACAACGTGCTCGGAATCGAAGAGATCATGAAGGTGTTGCCGCACCGCTATCCGTTCCTGCTCGTGGATCGGATCACGGAAGTCGGCGAGAAGCACATCGTCGGAATCAAGAACGTGACGATCAACGAACCCTTCTTCCAGGGCCACTTTCCCGGGCATCCCATCATGCCGGGAGTGCTGATCGTCGAGGCGATGGCGCAGGTGGGGGGCATGCTGCTGATGGGCGCCGTGCCGAACCCGGAGAGCAAGGTGGTCTACTTCACGTCGGTGAACAACGTGAAGTGGCGCAAGCCCGTGAAGCCGGGAGACCAGCTGCGATTCGAGCTGGAGCTGCTTCAGGTGCGGGGAACGATGTGCAAGATGCACGGCGTGGCGAAGGTGGACGGCGAGATCGTCTGCGAGGCCGAGATGGGTGCGATGGTGCGGGACAAATGACCGCTCGCGTGCACCCGACGGCGATCGTCAGTGCGGACGCGCAGCTCGGGGTGGATGTCGAGATCGGTCCGTTTGCCATCATCGGCGAGGGATGCGCGATCGGCGATCGCTGCGTGATCGCGCCGCGGGCGACGCTCGAGCGCAACGTGATCCTCGGGAACGACGTGAAGGTCGGCTCGGGCACGATCCTCGGCGGCGACCCGCAGGACCTCAAGTTCAAGGGGGAGCACACGACCGTCGAGATCGGCGAAGGGACGACGATCCGCGAGTACACGACCATCAACCGCGGCACGACCCAGTCCTACAAGACGACCGTCGGACGGCACTGCTTCGTCATGTCGTACGTGCATCTGGCGCATGATTGCCACGTGGGCGACGGAGTCATTCTCGTGAACAACGTCCAGCTCGCCGGCCACGTCACGGTCGGCGAAAAGGCGATCATCGCCGGCGCGAGTGCGGCGCATCAATTCGTGAAGATCGGTCAGTACGCCTTCGTCGGAGGGTGCTCGCGTATCTCCCAGGACGTGCCGCCGTACATCAAGGCGGTGGGCAACCCGATCAAGCTGTACGGCCTGAACAGCGTTGGTCTCCAGCGCAACAACTTCCCGGAAGAAGTCGTCCGCGAGTTGAAGCGCGCGTATCGGCTCTTCTTTCGCTCGGAGCTCAACGTTTCGCAGGCGAAGGAGCGCGCCGCCACCGAGCTCAAGCCGTTCCCGGAGGTGCAGGAGCTCCTGCGCTTTCTCGAGGAGAGCGGTCGAGGAGTGGTGGTATGACGTCGCGCGTGCGGGTAGGTGTCGTGGGCGCTGGAGGGCTGGGGCAACACCACGTGCGGATCCTGCACGAGATGCTGGGCGCCGACTTCATCGGCTTCCACGAGTCGAATCCGGAGCGTGCGGCGGAGCTGTCAGCGCGGCTCGGTGTGCGGGCCTTCGCCACGCTCGCCGAGCTGCTCGATCAGGTGGATGCCGTGACGATCGTCGTGCCCACGCCGGCGCACTTCGCCGTCGCGGAGCAGGTGCTCTCGCGGGGGATCCATGCGCTGATCGAGAAGCCGATCGCCGCGACGATCGAAGAGGCCGATGCGCTGCTGGAGCTCGCGCGCGTGCACGGAGCGATCGTGCAGACCGGGCACGTCGAACGATTTAACCGAGCGATCCGCGCCGCGCTGCCCTATGTGGATGCGCCCCGGTTCATCGAGAGCGACCGGCTGGCGCCGTTCAATCCGCGCGGCGCGGACGTCGCGGTCGTACTCGATCTGATGATTCACGACATCGACCTCGTGCACACTCTCGTGGGTGGCCGCGCGTCCTCGGTGAGTGCCGTGGGAGTCCCGGTGCTGACGCCGTTCGTGGACATCGCCAATGCGCGGCTCGCGTTCGACTCGGGCGCGGTCGCGAACATCACGGCGAGCCGTGTCTCGCGCGAGCGGATGCGGAAGGTGCGCATCTTCCAGCAGAGTGGGTACCTGTCGCTCGATCTCGGCGCCGGCAACGGCGAGTTCTTCCGCCTTCGTGGTGACGTGGACATGGCGGCACTGGCGACGGCGCCGCTGGCGCTCGAGCAGTTCGTCGAGCGCATTCCGCTCGAGGCGGAAGACGGTGAGCCGCTGCGGCTCGAGTTCGAGAGCTTCCTCGCGGCCCTTCGCGGTGAGGCGCCCGTGGCGGTGACGGGACAGGCGGGCCGTGAGGCGCTCGCGGTGGCGCTGCAGATCGTCGCCGAGATCGAGCGGACGATGCCGGCGTCGTCCAGGCCGGTGCCCGCGGCGGCTGGTGCGTGAGATCCTCTTCGTCGCGGGGGAAGTCTCAGGCGATCTTCACGCCTCGGCGGTAGCGCGCGCGCTCCAGGCGCGTCGTGCACCATACTCGCTCGTAGCCGTCGGTGGTGACGGCCTGCGCGACGCGGGCGCCGAGCTGCTGGAGCACGTAGAAACGCTTTCGGTCATGGGATTCATCGAGCCGCTGAAGCAGCTGCCGCGATTCCGTCGGCTGCACGCACGGCTTCGCGAGCGGCTCGAGAGCGGGCGTGTCGCACTGGTGATCCTGGTCGACTATGCGGGCTTCAACATGAAGGTCGCGTCCGCGGCGAAGCGCGCTGGCGTCCCGGTGTTGTACTTCATCACGCCGCAGGTCTGGGCGTCTCGCGCCGGTCGCCTGCGGGAGCTCGCGCGCACCGTCACACGAGCCGCCGTGATCCTTCCGTTCGAGGAAAAGCTGCTGCGCGGTGCAGGCATCGACGCACAGTTCGTGGGGCATCCATTGCTCGATCGTGCGAAGGCGATGCCGAGCCGCCTCGAGGCCCGCGCCGCCATCGGGATCGCGCCGACCGATCGGTTGCTGGTGCTTTTTCCCGGAAGTCGCGCGCAGGAGATCGCGCGCCATCTCGACGTGTTCGTGGCGACGGCGCGCGAGCTGCAACGGCGCGACCCAACGCTCAAGGTCGTCGTGAGCGCTGCACCGCACGTGCAGATCGCGGCGGACCGCTGCCCGTATCCGCTCGTACAGGCCTCGTCCTTCCCACTCCTCCGCGCTGCCGATGCCGCGATGTGCAAGAGCGGAACGACGACGCTCGAGGCCACAGTGGCGCTCTGTCCGATGGTGGTGGCCTACCGCACCGATGCGATCACCTACGCACTGGCGAAGCGACTGGTGAAGATCCGGTACATCGGGCTGGTGAACGTGCTCGCTGGTCGCGAGCTCGCGCGGGAGTTCGTGCAGGACGCGCTTCAGCCATCGGCGGTGGCCGACGCACTGGAGCCGCTTCTCGATCACGCCAGTCCAGAACGTCGCGCGATGGTCACCGCACTCGCGGAGGTCCGCGATACGCTCGGAGAGATCGGCGCGGCGGATCGCGTCGCCGATATCGCGCTCTCGATGGCGGAGGGCGGCGCACACGCGACGGCGATGCGATGAGCGACCAGCGGATTCGGTGGACCGTGCGAATCGGCACGCTGCTGTTCCGGGCACTCGCGAGTACCTGGCGCATGCGTCCGCACGGAGATGCCGAGCTGCAGGCAGCGCGCGCCGCCAATCGGCGCATCATCTACACGCTCTGGCACGGCGAGCAGCTTCCGCTGCTCTGGCATCATCGTGGCGAGAACGTCGCCATCGTGATCAGCGAGCACCGGGACGGCGAGATCATCGCCCGGATTGCGCACGCGCTCGGCTACACGACCGTACGCGGGTCCACGTCGCGTGGCGGTAGCCGGGCGCTCATCGGGCTGATGCGCGAGATCGACGGCGGCCGCGATGGTGCGATCACGCCGGATGGCCCACGTGGGCCGGCGCACGTGTTCGCGCCCGGCGTTGCCGTGGCGGCGCAACGTACCGGTGCGCTGATCGTGCCCATCCGGGCGACGGCTGCGCGAGCGTGGCGATTGAAGAGCTGGGATCGGTTCCTGATCCCCAAGCCCTTCACGCGAGTCGACGTGCGTTATGGGCCCCTGACGGCCGTCGAGGCCGCATCGCCCCGGGAGGCGGCGGAGCACGCACCGAGGCTGCAGGCAATCCTCGATGCGGTGCCGGGCTCGTAGCGCATGTCCGTCATCGATGCACTCTGGTATGACCAGTCAGCAGCGGCGAATGTCGGCCGCGCGCTGCTGACCCCCGCGTCGTGGCTGTACGGCGCCATCGTCGGCGCTCGCAATACGAGGTTCGAGCGCGATCCCCATCACTCGACCGACGCCAGCATTCCGGTGCTGAGTCTCGGCAATATCACGGTTGGCGGAACGGGGAAGACGCCGCTCGCCGCATGGGCGGCGAGCGAGCTTCGGGATCGTGGCGCGCGTCCGGCGATCGTCCTTCGGGGATATGGTGCGGACGAGGTGCTCGTTCACCGCGCATTGACTCCGGATGTTCCCGTGATCGCGGATGCAGACCGTGTCCGTGGCGTGGAGGCGGCGCGCGCAATCGGCGCGAGCTGCGCAATTCTGGACGACGCGTTCCAGCACCGCCAGATCCGTCGCCTGTCGGATTGGGTCCTGGTGGCCGCGGAGAGTTGGCGGGACGACCTGCGGCTGCTACCAGCCGGCCCATTGCGTGAGCCGGTCGCGGCACTCGCCAGGGCGCACGTGGTGATCGTGACACGGAAGAGCGCCCCGCTGGCGCAGGCGGAAGCGATCGTCGCGAGCCTGACCGCGCGGTTCCCGGCGCTCGGCCACGCGGTGTTCCACCTCGCACCGTCCGGTCTCGTGGATGCGCTCTCGGGCGCCACGCGGCCGTTCGCGTCGCTCGCTGGCGAGCGCATCGTGGCCGTGGCGGCAGTGGGAGCCACGGAGCCCTTCTTCGCGCAGCTCCGCGAGGGTGGAGCGGTCGTCCGCGCACGCGCGTTTCGTGATCATCACGCCTTCACGCGCGAGGACGTCCGCGCGATCGTCGCCGAGTCGGAGCGGGCGGACGCCGTCGTCTGCACCCTCAAGGACGCCGTCAAGCTCACCCCCCTCTGGCCTCGCGCGGCCCCGCCGTTGTGGTATGTTTCGCAGCTTGCCGTGTGCGAGCGTGGATACCCCACGCTCGATCGCGCACTGGAGGCGGTCGCGACCGCAGCCGCGCGCCCCGTCGCCTCCTTAACCGCCGGCCTCGCCGGCCCGAGTTCCTCAAGACATGGCCACCGATCTTCGACTGCCGACTGATAGCATCGTCAAGCCGGACAAGGACCGCTTTCTGAATGAGGTGAATCCGTTCGAGGCGATGATGAGCCGCTTCGACCGCGCGGCGCAGCTGCTCGACCTCGAGCCTGGCCTCTACAAGGTCCTGCGCCACCCCGAGAAGCAGATCATCGTGTCCGTACCGGTGATGATGGACAATGGCGAGGTGGAGGTGTACGAGGGCTACCGCGTGCTCTACAACACGTCGCGCGGGCCGGCCAAGGGCGGCATCCGCTTCGACTTGCAGGTCAACCTCGACGAGGTGAAGGCGCTGGCCGCCTGGATGACCTGGAAGTGCGCCGTGGTCAACCTGCCGTTCGGCGGTGCCAAGGGCGGTGTGATCTGCGATCCGCTGAAGATGAGCGTGGGAGAGCTGGAGCGCCTGACGCGACGCTATACGGCCGCCATCATCCACACGCTCGGTCCGGATTCGGACGTGCCGGCGCCGGACGTCAACACGAACGAGCGCGTCATGGCGTGGATCATGGATACCTACTCCATGCATCATCGCCACACCGTGACTGCCGTCGTCACCGGCAAGCCGGTCGAGATGGGTGGTTCGCTGGGCCGGCGCGAGGCGACGGGTCGCGGCTGCATGATCGTGATCAAGGAAGCGCTGAAGCACCTCGGCATGAGCCCCATCGGGACGACCGTCGCGGTGCAGGGGTTCGGAAACGTCGGCTCGATCGCGGCGCAGCTGCTGGTGGCTGAAGGGTGCAAGATTCGCGGAATCAGCGACCGGACGGGCGCGTACTGGAACGCGGACGGGATCAACATCGAGTCCGCGATCAAGCACGCGCAGCAGCACAAGAGCCTCGAAGGCTTCAAGGGCGGCGAGCCGATGACGAACGAGGAGCTGCTGACGTCAGAAGTGGACGTACTGCTTCCGGCCGCGCTGGAGAACGTGATCACCAGCAAGAATGCAGCGAAGATTCAGGCAAAGATCATCTGCGAGGGCGCGAACGGCCCGACGACCGCCGGCGCGGACTCGATCCTCGCCGAGAAGGAGATCTTCGTCATCCCGGACATCCTCGCCAATGCGGGCGGCGTGACGGTCTCGTACTTCGAGTGGGTGCAGGATCGCGGTGGCTACTTCTGGTCCGAGGAGTCGGTGAACGATCGCCTCACCGACATCATGACGCGCAGCTTCGCGGACGTGCTGAAGCTCGCGACGCAGCACAAGGTGGACATGCGGACGGCGGCATACATGCTCGCGATCAGCCGAGTCGCCACGGTACACCGGCTGCGTGGCATCTACGCATAGGTCGCAGCCGTTGCCGTGCGCGTCGTGATTGCCGCCGTGGGGAAGCCGCGTGATCGGCACCTCGCGGCGGCGATCGCGGAGTACGAATCGCGCGCCGCTCGCTACTGGCCGCTCGACGTCGCGGAAGTCCGCGAGGCGAGCGGCCGTGGTGTATCGGCTGAGGTCACGCGCGAGAGGGAGAGTGAGCGCCTGCTCGAGCGCGTGCCGGCTGGCGCGCTCGTCATCGCCTGTGACGAGCGTGGCGAAGATCTGACGTCGGATCAGTTCAGCGCGCTCGTTGCCGGCGCGCGGGACCAGGCGCGTGACGTCGCGTTCGTGGTCGGGGGGGCATACGGACTTTCCGACGGCGTGCGGCGCCGAGCGTCCCGAACGCTGCGCCTCGCGCCGTTCACGCTACCGCACGAGATGGCGAGGCTGGTGCTCGCCGAACAGCTCTATCGTGCCGGCACGATCGTGCGCGGCGAGCCCTATCACAAGTGACATTGCCAGTGACATCAGACGTGAGCACGTCCGAGATGCGTGAGCCGCCGCGCCCTCGTGCAGTCGGCGTGCGCCCGCGATGTCGGCGCCCGACGCGAACCTCGCGGGCCCGGCCGGATACTTCCCGCAATGACTGACGTCCGAATCAACACGGTGCCGCTCGGCGGCACGGTGCTCTCACGGCGGCTGCAGCAGACGATCGGGAGTTCGCCCTGGCTCGCGCCGCTGCCGCAATCCATCGAGGCGTGGAGCAGCCGACTACGGCAGCGCGCCGGTGCGGCACCGGACTGGAACGCCCGCCTCCAGGCGCTGCGCCCCGCTCTACAGCTCTCTGGCGTGGCCGCCGAGCGATTCGATCGCGTGCAGCGGGAGGGTGGGCTCGTCGTGACCACCGGGCAGCAGCCTGGCCTGTTCGGCGGATCGATCTACACGTGGAGCAAGGCGATGAGCGCGATCGCGCTCGCGGAGGCCCTGGAGCGCGAGACGGGCATTCCCACGATGCCGGTCTACTGGGCGGCGACGGACGATGCGGATTTCGCCGAAGCCTCGGTGACCCACGTCGCGCGACCGGGCGGAGTGGATACGCTGCGCAGCACCAACGCCCCGCCT
>JAYUTY010000200.1:0-1785 GCA_043754875.1 Gemmatimonadota bacterium | reverse complement strand
GCCTCGCGATCGTTGCCGTCGTAGCCGCGATCGGGCTTCTGCGCGGCCACGGCGCCGGCGACGTGTTTCTGGCTGCCGTGTCCTTGGCCGTCGCCGCAGTGCCCGAGGGACTCCCGGCCATCGTCACCGTCGCCCTCGCGATCGGTGTACAGCGGATGGCGCGGCGCAACGTCCTGGTCCGCAAGCTACCTGCCGTCGAGACGCTCGGTTGTGTCACCGTCATCTGCACCGACAAGACCGGCACGCTGACCACTGGAGCGATGCGAGTTCGCGAGCTTTGGGGGTCCGATGAAACAGCGTTGCTCGACGCTGCCGCGGCGTGCAGTGATGCCGAGCTGACAGCTGATCAGCTTGGCGGGACCGGCGACACGACGGAGGTCGCGATGCTGATCGCCGCGGCGCAGCGGGGGATCCTGCGCGCTGATATCGAGCGCGCACGTCCCCGCGCCGAGGTCATTCCGTTCGACCCCGCGACCAAGCAGATGGCGATCCGACGGGCGGATGGTCAGTGGTACGTCAAAGGCGCGGTGGAGGCGGTCATGCCCCGATGTGCGCACGGCTGCGACGGCGCGAACGACGCAGCCGCCGCGCTCGCGCGCCAGGGGCTTCGCGTACTCGCGATCGCGTCCGGTCCGCGTGAAACCGCGCTGAAGTTGCTCGGTCTGATCGGTATCGCCGACCCGCCCCGAGTCGAGGCCATCGAGGCGATCGCCACCGCACGTCGTGCGGGTATCCGTAGCGTGATGATCACCGGGGACCACCCGATCACGGCGCGTGCGATCGCTGGCGAGCTCGGACTCGTCGCACCGGGAGAATCATTCGACGACGCGGTTCATGCGCGCGCGACGCCTGAAGACAAGCTGAGGATCGTGCGAAACCTGAAGGCGCACGGCGAGATCGTCGCGATGACCGGCGATGGCGTTAACGACGCGCCCGCGGTGCGGGAAGCGCATGTCGGCATTGCGATGGGCAAGACGGGCACCGAGGTCACGCGCGAGGCCTCCGATATAGTGCTCGCTGATGACAACTACGCGAGCATCGTCGCCGCCGTCCGCGAGGGTCGCGGTATCTTCGACAACATACAAAAGGCGCTCGTCTACCTGCTCGCTGGCAACGCGAGCGAGCTGCTCGTGATGCTGGCGGCCGCGTTGATCGGCCTGCCGCTTCCACTGCTGGCGATTCATCTGCTGTGGATCAACCTCGTCACTGACGGATTGCCAGCACTCGCGCTCGTCATGGATCCAACGGACCCGGACGCGATGGCGCGCCCACCGCGGCGCCCGACGGAACCGCTGCTCGGGCGCGCTGAGTGGTTAAGGATCGGCCTCACTGCACTGGTGGAAGCCGGGGTCACGCTCGCTGTCTTCGCATGGGCACTGCGAGAACGAGATCTCGTCGAGGCGCGCAGCCTTGCGTTCTCGGTGCTGGTGTTCTCGGAGCTATTCCGGTCGTTCGCTGCACGCAGTGCAACGAAGGTGTTCTGGCAGGTTGGCGCGTTCGGGAATCTCCTGCTGCTCGGGGTCGTCGCTGGGTCGGTGCTCCTGCAGCTCGTGCTTCACCACGTGGGCTTCACACAGTCCGTGTTTCACATCAGCGCGTTGACAGTCGCCGATTGGGTCTTTGTCGTGCTCCTCGGTCTCGCACCAGTCACCGTGCTGGAGCTCGTCAAGCTCGTCCGCGCAAAGGTGGCCCATGCTTGACACGAGTTCCGTGGCTTGCTGAGCTCGTGCCCGCGGCGCTGTTGGACACGTCACGATCGTTGCATCGGAACTAGCCACTGCTGAA
>JAYUTY010000199.1:0-15585 GCA_043754875.1 Gemmatimonadota bacterium | reverse complement strand
TGCCGGCGAGCAGCTCGTAGAGCAGCACGCCGAGCGAGTAGATGTCGCTTCGCGTATCGACGTCCAATCGCGAGCCGCTTGCCTGCTCGGGGCTCATGTACGCGGGCGTGCCGAGTGACAGCCCGGTCATCGTCAGATTCGGCAACTCGGCAACCGCTGTGACGCGGGCGATGCCGAAGTCGATCACCTTGCACATCGCTACGCCCGCTTCCTCCGTCACGATGACGTTGGAGGGCTTCAGGTCGCGGTGGATGATCCCCTTCTGGTGCGCGTGCTGCGCCGCACTGCAGATCTGCACGACGAGCCGGAGGCGGTCGCGGATGCTCAGCCGGTGTGCATCGGCGTACTCTGTGAGCGGCATGCCGACGACGCGCTCCATCACGAAGTACGGCCACCCGGCGTCGGTTATGCCGGCATCGAACACCTTGGTGATGTTGGGGTGCTCCATGACCGCGAGCGCCTGGCGCTCGGCCGCGAACCGCGCCGTGAACAGATCGTGATCGACTCCGGCGCGCAGCACCTTGACGGCGACCTCGCGCCGAACCGGCTCGGTCTGCTCGGCGAGATACACGGTGCCCATGCCGCCCTGGCCGAGCACGCGGATGATGCGATAGGGCCCAACGGCGGTGGGGATGCCGTCGGAGTCGTGAATTACGGCCGGTGAAGCGACGTCGCCGGGGACGTCGGAGAGGTGCGTCATCGCACCCGCCAGGGATGGGGTACCGCGTCGTGCCGGACGCCACATCAACAGGGGATCGAACACGGCTAACTTGTCGCGATTCCCGCCGGGCGCAAGAGCGGGCGTCTGGGCGGGGGCGCCCAGCGTCGGATCAACGCGCCCTAGTGAAAGGTACCGCTTCCAAGGGGCCTGCCCCCGCGCCCGACCATGGTGCCGAGGATGCCGCCGGCCGCGGCGCCGATCACTGCGCTCTTCATGCTGCGCCCCGTGACTGCACCGAGGATGGCTCCGGTGGCCGCACCGATGCCGGCGCTCTGCGCGCGATTGGGACCGCGGCTCGCGGGGCGCGAGGCGGTGGACGACTGGTCGTCGCTCGGCGCATCACGTCCAGCCGCGACGACATCGCTGCCCGGGGTGGTGCCAGGCACAGTTGCCGTGGATCGTTCGGTCGCACCCTCGCCAACCGACACACTCGTGGCACCAGTCCCCGGGCCGCTCATCCCCCTCGACGATCCACCGGTGCTGCCTTCGGGGACGGAGACCGAGTGCGCGCGGCGTGCGGAGGTGGTGGCGACGGCACGTGCCTTGGCCGTGCTCGCTCTCGAGTGGTGCGTCCGCGGTGCGTGCGTCGCGCCAAGCAGCGGTGTGGACGGGATGCGCCGGAATGATGACGCGCTACCAACGCCGCCACCACTCACGCTATCGCTGACGTTGCCAGTGGCAACACTCGTCACCGAGCGCGACAGTGTCGTGACGCGCTCACGCGCCTCGACCGACTCGGGCGTCGATGGTGACAGCACCAGATATCGGCAGTATGCCTTCATTGCGGCAGTACTGTCACCAAGCTCCTCGCTGGTCCGGCCGAGATGGTAGGCGGCCGATGTGTTCGTCGCGTCGAGTTCGGAGGCACGGCGCAATAGCGTCCTCGCGTCCTGCACATCGCCGAGGATCTCGGACTTGTCTGCCTGCCGAGTCAGCTCCTCCGCTTTCGACCTGCTCGTGGCGGAGGGCTGAACGGCGACTTTCCCGGTAGCGACGCTACCGCATGCGTCCGGGAGCGACAGCTGGCGATCGTCCTGCGCGACCTCGAGCCGTGCGGCGAGCGCGGGGTCCTTCGAGAGGAGCTGAGTCGCGTCGGAATCGTCATGCGTGGAGCAGGCCGCTGCGGCGGCGAAGATCACGAGCACGGACAGGCTAGAGCGGTGCACTGACGCCTCCGTTCCCCGAGTGACTTGGCGATCGCGATTGGAGTGCATGCTGGCGTGACGGGCTCGGCGGCGCGTGTCGATCCGCCGGCGCCGCGGGCTCCAGCATCTCGTCTAAAGGCAGGCGATGTGCCGAGCGCCGAGTGGCTCTGGGCGGCCTTGCGGGAGTGCGTTGTCCATACCCGTGACACCCACTGTCCATACGACCGGAGCGAGGTCGAGCATGGGTGCTGCGCGGCGAGCGCAGGGCGAGTTCCGAGAGCGCTCATTGCAGCTATCCTACGTTCAGCATGTCGGCGCGCGGCGGACCGAGCCCGTCGCCTGCGGCCTCAAGTTCAAGTTCACGTTCGCCCTACCATTCAGCGATGACGGAGAATGAGCGGGAAGTCACCGACGCGGACGGAACGACGTGGAGCTGCGTGCTGGCCTACGCTGGCGTTGGCGAGGGGATGGCCGCACAGGCGCTCGAGGAGCGTCGAGCGGCCGAAGGGCGCGGAGTGCCTGTGGTCTGCACGCCGAGTGGCGGGGCGCAGTCTATCCGTCTGGAGCTCGCGCACGACTGGATGCAGTCGCTCTCCGACGAGGCCCTCCTCGAGGCCATTCAGTCGCGTCGTACGTAGCGCGGGTGAGCGGGGGCACGCCTGTCCGAGGGTTCCGTTTCGCGTTTGCGCCGGTAGCTGTAGCTTGCGGCACCCTCCTCACCTCCGACTATGATCTCGCGTCGGCAATTCCTGGCCTCCGCGCTCACGACCGCCGCGGCCGTCGTCGCGCTGCCGCACTGGGCCCGCGCATCAGTGCCCCGGCGCGATCCCGGGCCGCACTCCTCGCCGCATCCCACCCCGCGGCGCGGGATCACGGGCGCCAGCGTGCTCACTGCCGAGCAGCTGCGCGACTCACCGAAGCTGATTCCCCTCTTCGATATCGTGCGGGCGATGCCGGAGGTCGTGGACGGCATTCGCTGCAACTGCGGCTGCACGGGAATGGACGGGTTCTACTCGCTCCTCTCGTGCTACGAGGGCAGGGGGATGGCCCGCGACTGCGGCATCTGCCAGGGGCAGGCGAAGCTCGCCGGCCGGCTGCACCGCGAGGGCAAGTCGCTCGACGAGATCCGCGCCGCGATCGACGCCAAGTTCGGCTGACCCCAATCCGCCCCCATTCATGATGTCGCCACGTGTCACGTTCTCACGCGCCGTAACGCTCGCTGGGCTCGCCGTGCTCACCGTGCTCGCGCTGCCCGCTCCCGCCATCGCGCAGATCCGGGCGAGCGAGCTGGCCTCCGTCAGCCAGGTCATCGACGGCACGCGCTTCCAGATCGACTACTCGCGACCGCGGCTGCGCGGCCGCGACAGCGTGTTCGGCACGCAGGCCGTGCGGTGGGGCGAGGTGTGGACGCCTGGTGCCAATTGGGCGACGACGCTCGAGGTGAACCGGGACGCGAAGCTCAATGGGCACGCTGTGCCCAAGGGGAAATACTCCGTCTGGATGGTGGTGCGGAAGGCAGGGGACTGGACGATGGTGCTGGATCCGCGAGCGCACCTGTTTCACGAGCAGCATCCCGATTCATCCGACAAGCAGCTCCGCTTCCCCGTGCATCCCGAGGCTGCTCCCAAGACGGAGGTGCTCACCTGGTCGTTCCCCGAGCTGCGCGTGAATGGTGGCACCCTCGCGATGCAGTGGGCATCGACGCGTGTGCCCATCACGATCGACGTCGAGCCCACACTCGGCGTCCTCACGCCGGCGCCTGAGGCGGCGCGCAGCGTGGGCCGCTACGCGATGACCAAGCGCGATTCGACGTCGAGGGACGAGATCACCGGCATGGTGGTGACGTACGAGAACGGCACGCTGAAAGGAGAGTTCATCCCGGCGCACCCATATTTCCGGAAATTCGCGCTCGTGCGCATCGGAGCCGGGATGTTTGCACCCGGGATCTACAACAAGCAGGGAGAGGTGTACGAGGTGCTGCGCCCGGAGCTCACGTTCAGCTTCGATCGCGCGGGCACGCGGGCGGCGTCACTCGAGGCGCGCGACGAGTCCGACACGCTCTGGTACTCGGGCGTCCGGACGCCCTGAGCGGCGTCGCTCCCGGGCTGCGGCTGCTGTAGGTTGGGAGATGCGCCTCTCCCTCCGTCTTCGCCTCTCGTGCAGCGCCGCGTTCGTGCTCGCGCTCGCGCTCCCCGCGTCACTGCACAGCCAGGCCGCCGCCCTCTCGCCTACCGAGCGCGCGATCACGCGCGCCGTGGACACGCGCAACGCCGCTGCGCTCGCGCTGCTCGAGCGGCTCGTCAACATCAACAGCGGCACGCACAACCTGGCCGGCGTCCGCCGCGTCGGTGACGTGCTGCGCGCCCAGCTCGACTCGCTCGGCTTCGTCACGCGATGGGACGATGGCGCCGCGTTCGAGCGCGCCGGTCACCTCGTCGCCGAGCACAGGGGGCCGGGGCCCAAGCTGCTGCTCATCGGCCATCTCGACACCGTGTTCGAGCCGGGCAGCCCGTTCCAGAAGTTCGAGCGGCTGAACGACTCCACGGCGAAGGGCCCCGGCATCATCGACATGAAGGGGGGCGACGTGATCATCGTGCACGCGCTCCGCGCCCTTGCCGACGCCGGTGCGCTCGCCCGGATGAACGTCACCGTCGTCCTGGATGGCGACGAGGAGGACGCCGGCCGTCCGCTCGCCGCCGCTCGCAAGTCGCTGCTCGATGCGGCGAAGGGCGCACAGTTCGCCATCGGCTTCGAGGATGGCGCCGGCGACCCGAAGACCGCCGTCGTCTCGCGGCGAGGCGCCACGACGTGGCGGCTGCGCACCACAGGCAACGCGGGGCATGCGTCGCAGATCTTCCACGAGGACATCGGCGCCGGCGCGGTGTTCGAGGCGTCGCGGATCCTCAACGAGTTCTACACGAAGCTCTCCGGCGAGCGCTATCTCGCGTTCAGCCCCGGGCTGATCCTCGGCGGCTCGGAGCTGGTGCTCGACACCACGGGCACCGACGGCCGCGCGTCGGGCAAGACGAATGTCATCAGCCGCCAGGTCGTCGTCACGGGCGACATGCGCACCGTGTCGCCCGAGCAGCTCGCGCGGACGATGGCGAGCATGCGCGAGATCGTCGCGCGCCACCTGCCCCGGACGTCGGCCCAGATCTCGTTCGACGACGGCTACCCGCCGATGGCGCCGAGCGAGGGAAACCGGCGGCTGCTCGCACAGTACGACCGCGCCAGCCGGGACATCGGCGCGGGCGGTGTGGAGGGGGTGGATCCCTCGCGCGCCGGCGCGGCCGACGTGGCGTTCGTGGCGGGCATCGTCCCGATGAAGATCGACGGGATCGGGCTCAGCGGCCACGACGATCACAGCGACAAGGAGACGGCCGACCTCCGCATGCTTCCGGTGCAGACCAAGCGCGCGGCACTGCTCTTCCTCAGGCTGAGCAACGGCGTGATGGAGTCCGCCATCCCCTGAGCGCCGTCGGTTCACCTGGAGTCGTTCGGCGTCAGCGTGCTAGCCCGGCTCCTTCCGGCCGAAGCTCCGCACCGCCCGGACGGCGTCAAGCCATCCCCTGTGCAGACGGTCGCTCTCCTCCGGATCGGCAGTGGCCGTGAAGACTTGCTCCACCCGCCGGAAGCCGGGAGCACCCAGCGCCGGATAGATGCCTGCCTGCATGCCGGCGAGGCGGGCGGCGCCCCACGCGGTGGTCTCCAGGATGGCTGGCCGCTCGACCGGCACGCGAAGCTGGTCGGCGACGGACTGCATCAGCCAGTCGTTCACCGACATGCCGCCGTCCACCCGGAGAGTGGCAATGGGGACCCCAGCACGTGAGAAAGTGGTTGAGATGTCTCTTGTCTGTAGTGACACTGACTCGAGACAGGCGCGCACTATATGCGGTTTTCCGCTGTCTCGCGTCATTCCGAGGATCCCGGCACGCGCCTCAGGGTCCCACCATGGAGCGCCCAGACCGGTGAAGGCGGGGACGCAGAACACCCCGCCCGACGTTGCAACGCTCGCCGAGAGGTCGGCCGTCTCGGCCGCCGTGGCGATCAGCCCGAGCTCGTCGCGGAGCCACTGGACCACCGTGCCGGCATTGAAGATGGACCCTTCGAGCGCGTAGGTCGGGTGGCCATTCAGGCGCAGCGCGACCGTGGTGAGCAGCCCATGATTCGAGACGACTGGCGCGTCGCCCGTGTGCACGAGGATGAAGCAGCCGGTGCCGTAGGTCGCCTTGGCCTGACCTGGGGCGATGCACTCCTGCCCCACCGCGCCCGCCTGCTGATCGCCGACCATGGCGCGCACGGAGACGCGGCCGCCGAGCCACTGGGCGGCGGTCAGGCCGTACTCGCTCGCGCTGTCGCGCACGTTTGGGAGGATGGCCGGCGGCACTCGAAAGAGAGCGCAGAGCTCGTCATCCCACCGCTGCGCATGGATGTCGAAGAGCAGGGTGCGCGACGCGTTGGTGGCATCGGTGGCGTGCACCATCCCGTCCGTGAGCCGCCAGAGCAGCCAGCTGTCGATCGTGCCGGCGAGCAGCTCGCCGCGCTCGGCGGCCACGCGGGCGCCGGCCACGTGGTCCAGGATCCAGGCGAGCTTGGTGGCCGAGAAGTACGGGTCGAGCAGCAGTCCGGTGCGGGCGACGAGCGCGGCGGCGGCCGGATCCTGCGCCAGCGCGCGACACTGGTCGGCGGTACGGCGGTCCTGCCAGACGATGGCGCGATGGATCGGCCGGCCGGTCGCGCGCTCCCAGACGACGACCGTCTCGCGCTGCACGGCGATGCCGATCGCGGCGAGGTCGCGCGCGCCCAAGCCGGCGCGCGCGCTCGCCTCGCGGGCGCAGGCGAGCGTCGTCTCGAAGATCTCGTCGGCGTCGTGCTCCACCCAGCCGTCCTGCGGGAAATGCTGGGCAAACGGCTGCTGCACCTGGGCGAGCACGGCGCCGTCGTCGCCGAACAGCATGGCGCGGGTGCTCGTGGTGCCGGCGTCGAGCGCGAGAACGGGCATAGGGCGGGCTGGAGGAGGACGCTGGACTCTATATTATGCGCGAACCTCGCTCCCCGGAGATCCCATGAAAGTTGGCGAGCAGGACCGGCGCGCCTTCGTCGCCGCCGTCGCCGCCTTCGTCGCCGTCGCGCGTGCCGCGGGTGCTGTTTCGATCGCGCTGCTGCTGGCCGCGTGCGGCAAGGACGCGCCGAGCGACGCCAATGTGGCGCGTGGCCGAGGGCTGCAGCCGGTGGCGCTCGCGCCAGAGAGCGAGGCGCAGGTGTACGCCGCCGCGGTGCGCGCGGGGTTCGATCCGGACCCGGCGCTGGTGCTCATGCTGCATCCCCTCCGGCTTCCGCGCGGCGCTGGCTACGACAGCGGCTCGGCGGTCCCGCCAGCGCTGGCGAGCGCGCTGCGCGCCCGTGGTGTGGTGAAGGGAACATGCGAGCCGATTCGCGACGGCGCGCGCACCACCCCGCGGTGCCCCATGGCACAGCCCGGCTACCTGATCCGCGCCACGCCGGTGTTCCGCCTCAAGGGGGACACGGTGCAGATGAACTTCTACGCCGAGCAGTTCGCCGGGCAGAGCGGGCTCAAGCCGCAGGCGCTTCGCTTCGAGAAGATCTATCAGCTCGTCGGCCGCGGCGATTCGTGGCGCGTGGTACGAGAAGCGCGAGTGCCCGACCCTACGAAGTAGTGCGGGGTAGTTCACGAGCGCTCGCGAACACGGCACATGCGCGGCGCGGACGCTTCATCGGACGTGACGGGGTGGTGGGCTGATGCAGTTGCATTTCGACAATCGATTCGTGGCCGAGCTGCCGGGCGATCCGGACCGGTCGCTGCGCCCGCGGCAGGTGACGGCGGCCGCGTGGAGCGCAGTCGCACCCACGCCGGTGGCCGCGCCGCGCCTGCTGGCCTACTCGCGCGAGGTGGCGGCACTGGTAGGGCTGACGGAGGCGGATGTGCGGACGCCCCATTTCGCCAGCGTCTTCGCCGGCAACGATCTCCTGCCCGGCATGGAGCCGTACTCGGCTGCCTACGGCGGGCACCAGTTCGGCCACTGGGCCGGCCAGCTGGGCGACGGACGCGCCATCACGCTGGGCGAGACCATCAACTCCGAGGGCGAACGCTGGGAGCTGCAGCTGAAGGGTGCCGGCCCCACGCCATACTCGCGTACGGCAGACGGGCGCGCCGTGCTGCGGTCGTCCGTCCGCGAGTTCCTCTGCAGCGAGGCGATGCATCACCTGGGAGTGCCCACCACGCGTGCGCTCTCGGTGGTGACGACGGGCGACCTCGTGATGCGCGACATGTTCTACGACGGCAACGCCGCGCCAGAGCCGGGTGCCGTGGTGTGCCGCGTCGCGCCGTCATTCATCCGCTTCGGCAACTTCGAGCTCCCGACGTCGCGCGGCGACGTGGCGCTGCTCGAGCGGCTGGTGGACTTCACGATCGCGCGCGACTATCCGCACCTTAAGGGCGACGCGACGGAGAAGCGCACGCGCTGGTTCGCCGAGATCTGCGAGCGGACGGCGCGGATGATCGTGGGCTGGATGCGCGTCGGCTTCGTGCACGGCGTGATGAACACGGACAACATGTCCATCCTCGGCCTCACGATCGACTACGGGCCGTACGGCTGGCTCGACGACTTCGACCCGAACTGGACGCCGAACACGACTGACGCCGGCGGACGGCGCTATCGCTACGGGCAGCAGCCGGCGATCGCACAATGGAATCTCGTGCGGCTGGCGGAGGCGCTCTCGCCGCTGTTCGAGTCCGCCGAGCCGCTGCAGGCGGGGCTGGACCGGTACATCGGAGTGTACACGCTGGAGTACGAGCTGATGATCGCGAGCAAGTTCGGCTTCGCGCGGAGCAGCGAGGCGGTGGACGCGATCACGGGCGAGGGGCTCGCCCTGCTCTACCACGCCGAAATGGATTACACGCTCTTCTTCCGTGCGCTCGGCGAGGTGCCGGACATATTGCCGGAGAATGGAGACGCGGCGCTCGCGCTGCTGGGCGACGTGTTCTACTCCGAGGAGAAGCGTTCGGCGCAGCGCGAGGCGCTGGTCACGTGGCTGCATCGCTGGCATGATGCGGTGCTCGCGTCGGGGCGGCCATTCGCCGAGCGTCGCGCGGCGATGCACGCGGTGAATCCGAAGTACGTGCTGCGGAACTACCTGGCCCAGCAGGCGATCGATGCGGCTGCGACGGATGGCGGAGCGCTCGTGGAGACGCTGCTCGACGTGATGCGGCGGCCGTACGACGAGCAGCCGGAGCACGCACAGTTCGCGGCGCGGCGGCCGGAGTGGGCGCGGCACAAGGCAGGGTGCTCGATGTTGTCGTGCAGCTCTTGATTCGACTACTGGGGACTGCGGTTACGGGAAGCTGCAGGTGCCAGTAACTCCAGTTACCAGTAGTGCATCCGGGCCATGCTCCACCTGGTCTAGGGTCGGGCAACTACGACACGGGCTAATAGTTTTAGGCTCTGTTCCGCGATAGCGTTGGTCTTGGCCTCCCCGCGACCGAAATGGCCCTTGTCGGTATCAGAACGGAACGATGCTCTTTTCGGATGCTGCGCGAGGGGTCAGCGGCCGGATCGCCGCGGTGGCGTAGGCGGGTGGACCCGGGCGTCGGGCGTCGCTCCAGACTCCGGCTGAGGGGGCATCGGCCAAGTACCGCCCTGGAGAGATGGTGGTGAGGTACGGCCAGCCTTGCGTACAACGTCGACGGCTTGCGCGATGCCGTCGAATCGCGACGTCAAGCGCTCCCGCTCAACCGCGGGCAACGGCAGCGCGGCGAGTCGATCACGAACGACGGCGGCGTCCACCATGCCATGCCACAGCAACGCTGCGACGAAGTCGGAGTCGTGATCGCGGTGGGGTACCGCCAGCTTGCTCGCCGCCAAGTCGTGCGCCTCGAGACACCAACCCGTCCCGTCCCGCGGGTTGGAGGTCCGCACTGGCACGAGTCGCGCCTGCCAATCAGCCGGCAACACGGCGGTCTCGGGACCCACGCCGTGCACGTAAAACCCGTGCGTCGTGTGGAAGAGCGACAGTTCGCCCAACGCGCCATCAATCTGTAGCGCGCGCTCCGGATGGTTTCGCGGATAGATGTCCGCCTCGAGCGACATCGTCACCTCGCTCGGCGCGTCGGGAAACTGCCCCAGCACGGACTGGCTGCCAATGACCACGACCGCATCGTCCTCCGCCACGTAGCAGGCGGCCCGAATGGCGTGCTCCAATTGCTCGCGCGTCATCGGGCTCAGAGCTCCTCGAAGCGTTGGAAAATCGCGGCGCGCTCTTCCTCGGTGAGAACGCCGACGAAGGGTGACGACTGGCGCAGCTGTGCCGCCCGAACGGAGGTCTCACCCAGCAACTCGATGACCTCAGCGACGGTGCTGTGCTCGAGGACGTCACGCCAGACGCGAAGGGCCGGGAGGATCCGCGAATCACCGCGCTGTCGCGCGGCGGACTCCCACTGGTCGAGCCGCTGCAACGCCACGCCTAGCAGCGCGGGCTCCCGCTCAAGGTGGCGGCCGATTGCCTCACCCAGCGCGCGACTCCGCTCGTCGATCCAATCGTGGCGTCGTAGTTGGGCCCGGGGGCCTGGTCTTGAGGTGACGAACGTCTGGCGAGGAGATGGAGATGGCATGAGGCGAAGGATACGGGCACTGGGCCGGGCGTGCCAATCCATCAGAAGCGGGTTGGCTGGACGGGATCTATGCCGCGCTCAACACGGCGCCGCAGTCTGGGCAGCAACGGTGCGCCGCGAGTTCCGCGGTGTTCCCCAGCAAGAACGAGCGCGCTTTCACCGCGGAAAGCCGCTGGACGCGCTCGTGGAGCACGTGCCAGGTCAGGTAGCGATGCAGGTACTTCGTGGCCACGCCGCGGAAGCGAGCCATCCAGCCCTTGAGCCGGCCCTGGTAGCTGTTGACGGTCTGCACGTGATAAATGCCGTGCTTCCGCTGTCCGCGCGAGGCGACCAGCGCGACGTGCTTGAGCTCGAGCGCGACCGCGGCGCCACGAAGCGCCTTCGACCCGTCGGTGCACAAGGTGACGCCGGGACCAACGGCGGACCCGAGCGCCGTCGTGAGCGCCACGGTCGTGGAGGTGCCCGGGAGCACGAAGGCGCGCGTGTCGCCGGAGCGCGCCCGAGCGACCAGGACGGGCACCTTGTCCTTGCCCAGCCGCGCGCACTGCCGTTCCGCGTACCGCGCTTCCGGCGGTAGCGCCCGACGGGCCGGGAGCCCTTGAAGTTGCGGCGGAAGTACGTCTCGTCGGCCTCGACGATGCCGACGAGGGGCGGGGGCGCCTCGGGGGCGAGATGAGCGATGACCTTGTGGCGCCACCGCCAGACGGTCTTGTGGTCGATCCCGAGCACGGCCGCGGCTTGGCGCGTCGACAACGCGTCGCGCATGGTGTCGGCGTAAGCGGTCCAGGTGCTCCGGAGCCGCGTGCCCGCCATGGCCGTACGGGTGAGCTCGTTGTACGTGCGCCGGCAGTCCAGGCAGCGGTAGCGCTGGATCCCCGTGCGCTCGCGGCCCCACCGCTGAACGCGAGTGGCGCGGCAGCGCGGACAGGCATAGCCGTGATGGAATCGGCGCTCGCGAGCCTCCAGGGTGCCTAGCACGGACCAGCAAAACAGACCGAATCGGACCGTTTGCAAGCCCAGACCAACGCTGACGCGGAACAGAGCCTAGTTATAAGTACGCAGTTGCGAGTCGACCTGCGCTCTCCCGGTGACTCCCCGCACCCGCGACCGCCTGACCCATCATCCCGGTCTCGCGCTTACCGATCATCCCGTCCGTACCCCGTCGACTCGTACCTCGTCACTGAAAACTGTTAGCTCGTGTCGTAGTTGCCCGAAAGCCGTCGGGCGGCGAGTGGCCTGGATGCACAACTGAAACGGGAGTTGCTCATGACTGACAAGAGCCCAGAACCACGCCGTCAGACTGGACAGCGAGCAACCATACGTACACGGGTCTGGTCGCTGCCTCTCGCCCTCTTCGCGGTCGTCAGTGCCAGCTGCGCTCGCACGCCAGCGCTGCCGCACGCCGCAGCCGCAGCCGAGGTCTACGCCATCCGCTACGGCACGCTCGCCAACTTCCCCGTGTCGGCGCTCCTCGCGAACACCGACACCAGCCGCCGCGCCGACTTCGCGCTGATGGTCTGGCTCATCAAGCAGCCCGACGGGCGCAACGTGCTGCTCGATGCCGGCTTCTATCGCGACAAGTTCATGCAGCGGTGGAAGCCGGTGAACTATCGCTCGCCGGCCGAGGCGGTCCGTGCGGCGGGAGTACGCCCGGAGGATGTGACGGATGTCATCGTGTCGCACGTGCACTGGGACCACATGGATGGCGCCGATCTCTTTCCGAAGGCGCGCATCTGGATCCAGCGGGAGGAGCTCGCGCATCACGTGAGCGCCGACGGACGAGCGCTCGACCGCGCGGTGGACTCGCTGGACGCGGCGATGCTTGCCGGACTACAGCGCGCCGGACGGGTGACTCTGGTAGAGGGCGACGCACGAGAGATCCTCCCCGGCATCACCGCCTTCACCGGCGGAAAGCACACCTACGCCTCGCAGTACGTGACCGTGCGCACGGCGGAGGGCACCGTGGTGCTGGCGTCGGACAACGCCTACCTCTACGAGAACTTCGCGCGCCACGTGCCCATCGCGCAGACGCTCGACTCGGCGAGCAACCTGCGGGCGCAGGACCGGATGCGGACGCTGGCCTCGCAGCTGCGGCTGATCGTGCCGGGGCACGACCAGGAGGTATTCACACGCTTCCCGGCGCCCGGCAACGGAGTGGCGCGGATCCGCTGAGAGTCGCTCTTGCGCGCGACTCGCGTGCACTGCGCGTGCTACTTCGCGGGGAGCGGCGTGGCGAGAAAGCGCTCGACGGCTGGCCAGACCAGCTCCGGACGCTCCGCATACGTGAAGTGCGCGGCGCGAGGAACTCGGAGCAGCGTCGCATGTGGCAGCGCCGTCGTCCACTCCTGCACCAGCTCCATCGGAATCGACTCCTCCTCTCCGTGCACCACGAGCGTCGGCGCGCTCACGTTCCGGAGCGCGGCGCGAAGGTCCCAGTCGCCATACGACGCCATGATCGCCGGATTGCTGCGCGCGAGGCCGTAGTGAATGCCACGCACGTCAGTCGCGCACAGGTCGGCGTGGATCACGGCGGGGCGGCGATCGGGTTCCGCCAGCCGCGGCCGCACGCCGATCGCCCAGTAGTCGCGACAGCCCTGACGCTGCACCTCGGCGCTGGACGTCGTGTCGTGCATGCGGCGGTTCGCAGCCGCGAGTGACCTGAGCTGCGTCGTGTCGAGCCGCGTCTGCATGCTGCGGCCGAAGCGCTGCCAGAAGTCGCCGCGGCGCGGTGGGACCGGGCCGAAGAAGACCATGCGTGCGACCCGGTCCGGATGCGCGATGGCGTACGTGGCGGCGAGGAGGGGACCGTACGAGTGCGCGACGAGCGTGAGGTGCGCCAGGCCGAAGTGTGCGCGAATGGCCTCGAGGTCGGCGATCTGCTGCGTCGCGTTCAGTGTGCTCGTGTCTCGCGGCAGGGTGGAGCGTCCGCCGCCGCGCTGATCGTAGAAGATCACCGTGTGTCGCGCGGCGAGCGGTAGGAAGTCGCCATAAATGCTCTCGAGATCCATGCCGGGGCCGCCGTGGATGGCCACGATCGTGTCAGCGGCCGAACCGAGCACGCGATAGAAGAGGCGCGCGGAGTCGGGCGTGGTGACGAAACCCTCGCGCGGCGAGAGGCGTTGCGCGCGCGATGGACGCGGCGCGAGGAGGGCGAGTGCCGCGGCGGCAAGGAGGATGGGACGGCGCATGATCGGTGACGCGGGAAGCGGAGCGCGCGAGGACGCTCGGGTAGCGATGATCGTGGGGGAACAATGAAGAGTACGCGGCAGCCTCGGTCGTCGCTGTCGTCGCGGCCCACCGCACTCCGCAACTGCTAGACACCGCCGCGTCCGCTGCGTATCCTCGCGCGACGTGAATCGACCCGACGCACCGCCAGCCTACGACCGCCGGATCGGCCTGTTCACCGCGACACTGCTCGTCGTGGGCGGCATCATCGGCTCGGGAATCTTCCTCAACCCGGCGATCGTCGCGCAACGCGTCGGATCGGCCTCGCTGACCCTCGGCGTCTGGGCGCTCGGCGCCGTCATCGCACTGCTCGGCGCAGCGATCTTCGCCGAGCTGGGGCGCCGGCGCCCGGAGGCGGGCGGGGGCTACGCCTATCTGCGCGACGCATTCGGTCCGCTCCCGGCGTTCCTCTACGCGTGGGCGCTGCTGCTCGTGATCTCCACCGGCGCGATCGCCGCCGTCGCGATGACCTTCGCCGGCTACGCGACTGCACTCGTCGGCGCGCCAGCCGAGCTGCAGCGACCGCTCGCGCTCGGTGCGGTCGCACTGCTGACGATGATCAACATCCTGGGCGTCGCGCCTGGCGCGCTGCTGCAGAACGTCTTCACGCTGCTCAAGCTCGCGGCGCTCGTCGTCCTGCTCGTGGCGGCGTTGCTCGCGCCCGCAGCGGCGATCGTTCCGCTCGCGTCGCGTGCCGTGTCGCCGGCGGGCGGCCTGCTCGACGTCGTGCGCGCGGTCGCGACGGCGCTCGTGCCGGTGCTGTTCGCCTTCGGCGGATGGCAGCAGACCAACTTCGTCGCCGAAGAGCTGCGCGAGCCCGAGCGGACGCTGCCGCGTGCGCTCGGATTGGGCGTCTCCATCGTCGTCGCCGTCTACCTGCTCACCAACTATTCCTACCTGCGCGTGCTCGGCGTGCAGGGGTTGGCTGGGAGCAGCGCACCGGCGGCCGACACGATGTCGCGGGTGGCGGGGCCGCTCGGGCGCACGATGGTGGCGGCGGCGATCGCGGCGTCCACCTTCGGCTTCCTGGACGTCGTGATCCTCGTGTCGCCGCGCGTCTACCAGGCGATGGCGCGCGACGGGCTCTTCTTCGCCTCGTTCGCGCGACTGCACCCGCGCTTCCGCACACCCGTGACGGCGATCCTCGTGCAGGGAGTGTGGGCGGCGCTGCTGCTGCTCGTCGGCAGCTACGGCCAGCTGCTCGACTACGTGACGTTCGCCGACTGGATCTTCTTCGGGCTCACCGCGGCATCGCTCGTGGCGATCCGCCGGCACGATGCCCGACGCATCGGCACGGAGCGTGACGTCGGCTTCCGTGCGCCGTTCTATCCGTGGATCGTCGGCCTGTTCGTGCTCGCGGCGGCATACGTCGTCGCCGGCGCGATCGCGTCGAACCCGGCGAACGCGGCGCGCGGTGCGCTCATTCTCGCCGCCGGCATTCCCGTCTATCTGTTCTGGCGCCGCCGCGCGCGGGAACCGGGCGGTGACCGGACACCCGTGGCTGCAGATTCAGAGGCCGGCGTCGATAGATTGCAGTAGTGGCACATTGCACTGTGCTTGATGCTCTCCCGCACCGGGTGAGCGGTTCCCTTCACGATCCTCATGCGCCCCGTCCGCTACAACGTCGCCGCCACACTCGATGGATACATCGCCGGCCCGAATGGCGAGTACGACTGGATCCCGCACGATCAGACGGTGGACTTCGGCGCACTGTTCGCGAACGTGGACACGGTGCTCCTCGGCCGGAAGACGTACGACGTCGTGCGCGCGCAGGGCGGTGCGCTGCCGTGGACGAGCGGGGCACGCGTCTTCGTCTTCTCGCAGACGCTCGATCCGGCGGAGCATCCCGGGGTGACGGTCGTCGC
>JAYUTY010000198.1:0-1793 GCA_043754875.1 Gemmatimonadota bacterium | reverse complement strand
AGCACGAGCTCCGCGACCGCTATACCAGTCGCTGGCGCGAGCATCAGCCCGTGCCCGCTGAAGCCGGCGGCAATCACGAAGCCGTTCAGCTCCGGGTGCACGCCGATGATCCCGTTGTGATCGGGAGTCATCTCGTACAGCCCCGCCCACGCTTCGGCGACGCGCGCCATCCGCGCAGCAGGATAGCGATTCCTCAGTGTCGCAAGCAGCACGTCGAGGCGCGCCAGGTCGACGTCGAACTGCTCGCCCACCGGCTCGGCATCATTGGAGCGGCCGAGTACGAGTCGGTCCGGCTCACCGGCGGAGCGTGCGTCGTCCAGGCGCCAGTGAGTGCCGTCGGGATCGAACATCATCGGGATGCGCGACGCGAGCGGCGCCTCGAGCTCGAGCCGAAACTGAGTCTGGCGCGTCGGCGTGATCGGCACGCTCACTCCCGCCGCCGTCGCCACGGCGGCGGCGAACGCGCCGGCTGCGTTCACCACGATCGGCGCATCGATGCGGTGCTGCTCGTCGCCCACCGCGACGTGGATGCCAGTGACGCGTCCCGCGCTCCGCTCCACCTCACGAAGTTCGCCGTGCAGATACTCGGCGCCCGCATGCTCGGCGAGCGTTCGCATTCCGGCGAGCGCCTCGCGCGGGTCGAGATAGCCGTCCTCGGGCCCGAACACGGCGAGCTCGATGTCGTCGGTGATCAGGCCGGGTACGTGCTCGCGCGCGCGCGCCGACGTCCACCGTTCCACGCGCGCTCCACTCTCCTGCGCCAGCTCGAAGCGCCGGTCGAGCTGCGCGGCGCATGCGGCGTCGGCGAGCAGGAGGTAGCCGCGCTGCCGAAACCACGCGCGACTCGGACGGTGCGTCGTGGCAGTGAGCGCGTCGAGCTGCTGATAGAAGGGGACGCTGTGCTGCGCCATCGCGACGTTGAGGCGCGAGCCGTAGAGCTGCCGAATGCCACCAGCCGCCAGCCGCGACGACGCGCGGGCATACAAGGGATCACGCTCGACGACGATGACGCGCAGGTCGCCGCGGCGCTGCCGAAGCTGAAGCGCGATGCTCGACCCGATCACACCGCCCCCGACGATCACGACGTCTGCGCTGCGGCGGCTCATCGCGTCATGGCGTCGCACGCCCGCGAGTCGTTCACGGCTCCTGAAAGCGGAGGTCGCGACCGCCGGCGGCGTTGTAGACGTAGCGGAACGACACCGTTCGCCGGCCACCGTTTGCCGCCTGCTGCATCATGATGCTCTCGGAAATCTCGAGCTTGGCGTAGTGCGTGCCGTCGCGCGTGCGCACGAACAGGACGCCGGGCCGCGCACCCGGCCCGAGCGTCGCACTCCTCACGTAGCCGTCGGCTGGTGCCGAGTCGGTGTAGATGAGCAGCGCGTCGGTGACACCGAGGTCGGCTGCCGAGACGAAGCGCACGCCACCCGCGTCTGCGGCGCGCACCACGATGCGCGGGCGAGGCGAGAACGCCGCGCTGTCGACGAGCAGATCGGCCAGCGCAGGATCGCCCGTCTCCGACGATGACGCGAAGCTCCAGCCGCCGAGAGCGTGGCCAGCGGAAGAAACAGGCGCCTCGCCCAGCGCAAGGACGCCGTTGGTGAGCGGGCGATAGTCGGAATTACGCCGTTTGAGGAACACGGTCACGACGTCATCCACGCCGTACCAACGCGTGACGGGCTGAAAGCCTTCGGCGCGAACCGTGACCTGTGTGCTGGACGGGCCGCGATAGGTGACGTCGAACCGACCATCGGCGCTCGTGCGGACGCCCGCGCCGTAGTCCTTGTCCCAGACGA
>JAYUTY010000197.1:0-15627 GCA_043754875.1 Gemmatimonadota bacterium | reverse complement strand
CCGCCTGCTGGACGGCCGCGGCGCTGCGACCAGCAACACCGTCGTCACCGTGCAGCGCGGGCGCATCACCGCGGTGGGCGCAGTCGGTGCGCGCGCTGCACGCACGCCGACGGAGATCGACCTCTCCCGCTTCACGCTGCTGCCCGGCCTCATCGACGGGCATGACCACGTCGGCTGGCACTTCAACAAGGCCGACCGCTTCCATACGTCCGAGGACGGCGAATCACTCGCCGACGAGACGCTCGCCGGCGCCGGCAACGCGAGCGCGACGCTCCTCGCCGGCTGGACGACGATCGCCAGCCCGGGCTCGGCCTCCGACGCGCCGCTGCGCGACGCGATCGCGCGCGGCGTGCTGCCCGGTCCTCGGCTGCTCACGTCGCTCGAGCCGCTCTCCAACCCGTCGCTCACGCCGGACTCCATCCGCGCGCTCGTCCGCGCCCGTAAGGCGGCCGGCGCGGACTTCATCAAGATCTTCGCGTCGGCCAGCATCCGCGACGGTGGCAAGCAGACGTGGAGCGACGCGCAGCTGGCCGCCGGCTGCGGCGAGGCGAAGTCGCTTGGCCTCCGCACGATGATCCATGCGCACAGCGCCGAGGCGATGCGCGCCGCGACGAACGCGGGGTGTACGCAGATCGAGCACGGCGTCTTCGCCACGCAGGACGTGCTGGATCTCCTCGCGAAGAACGGCACCTACTTCGATCCGCAGTGCGGGCTCGTCTTCCACAACTACCTGGACAACCGCGCGAAGTACGACGGGATCGGCAACTACAACGCGGTCGGCTTCGCGTCGATGGAGAAGGCGCTCCCTGTCGCGGCGAACGTCATCCGTCTGGCGTCACGCACGCGCGGGCTCAAGATGGTGTTCGGCACCGATGCCGTGGCTGGCGCGCATGGCCGCAACGCCGAGGAGCTCGTCTGCCGCGTGAAGCAGGGCGGTCAGTCGCCGATGGCGGCGATCATCTCGGCGACCTCGCTCAACGCTGAGGCGATCGGGCTGAGCAAGGAGGTCGGCGCGGTCGCGCCGGGGATGCAGGCGGATCTCATCGCCGTCGACGGCGATCCGAGCACCGATATCACGGCGCTCCAGCGCGTCGTCTTCGTGATGAAGGGCGGGCGAGTGTATCTCGATGAGACGGCGCGACGCCCAGCGCGGTCCCAGCGTCCCTAGCGTGCGCTCACTCGGCGCTTACGCCGCGCTCAGCGCGCCTGGACGGCCGGGTGGCGGTACTCGCGGTAGAGATTCACTCCAGACCGGATGACGAGCGACATGGCGCTGCTCGTGAGCGCGCTCCGTATGTGCGTGTGCTCGGAGTCGGGCTGCCACGTCGCCTGCGCGAAGTTTCCGGCAAACGTTCCGACGAGACGTGGCACGGCGAGCATGCGCCCGCCGCGAGTGATGTCGGTGAATGACGCCAGCACGGCCCATTGCACGCGCGACACGGTCCCCGTGCAGCGGCACGACTCGTAGTCGAGCGGCCGGTTCATGAGGGCGGCCAGCGTCTCGGTCGTGGTCTCCGAGATGACGAGCTCGCCAGTGTGCGACGCGAGACGCCTGCCGTAGCCGGGCCATCCCTTTCCCCACTCCTCCGGCTTGTTGCGCACGTGATCGTACGCGGTGTACCCGAGCCCCTTCACGCCGTCGTACAGCAGGTCGTGACCATAGCGCGTGAGCCGAGCGCTCGAGTCCCGCCCCACTCTGCTCTGAGCCGCCAACGGCGACACCAGCG
The DNA here is from genome assembly GCA_043754875.1 of Gemmatimonadota bacterium. Classification (GTDB taxonomy): domain Bacteria; phylum Gemmatimonadota; class Gemmatimonadetes; order Gemmatimonadales; family Gemmatimonadaceae; genus AG11. The sequence continues at coordinate 13,900 of JAYUTY010000197.1, read as the reverse complement.
GCGAGACGCCGCCGAGTGCTCCCGCCATCAGCATGAGCGCGAGCGACCGGCGGCGACGCAGCGGGGCCAGCAGGGTCGTCAAAGGCATCGTTCGACGGTGGGCGGAGAAGAGCGTGATCATGGAAGCTACTTCGGACCGTGGGGCAAGATGTCAGCCGCGCTCAGCCGTTGCTACCCACACTAGGGACGTGCCCGCTGCTCGGCCTGCACCGTGTTCCGATGGTGCTGCATCGCGGCACCGGCGGCGGCGCCCGCCATGGCGCCACGCTTGCCGCCGATCAGCCCGCCCGCGACCGCGCCGAGGAGCGCTCCCTTCGCCTTGCTGTGATGCTGCGGCGTGAGCGTGGTGTCTGCCACGCCGTTGGACGTCTGGATCGTGCTGGGCTGCGCGACCTGCGAGCTGGTGGTCCCGGCGCGCGGCGCCTCCGTGCGCGCCGAGTCGCTGCCGCCGCACGAGGCCGAGAGCATGGCGGCCCCGGCAAGGGCCAGGAGCTGGGAGCGTCGACGTGGAGTCATTGGATAGATCCCCTGATGTTTTGTAGGCACGGCACGCATCGCGCGCCAGGCATGCGAGTAGCAAGGCGCGCGCCCGTTCGCGCTGCTTGCACTGATCGCTCTCACCCGATCCGTCCCCAATTCATGGAACTCGGTCTCTACACCTTCGCCGACACGCATCCGCAGCCGAGCGGTTGGGCGGCGACCGCGCGCCAGGCACTGCGCGACCTGATGGAGCAGATCGAGCTCGCCGATCAGGTCGGCCTCGACGTCTTCGGCGTCGGCGAGCACCATCGCGCCGACTACGCTGTCGCAGCGCCCGTCGTCGTCCTCGCCGCCGCGGCCGAGCGCACCTCGAGCATCCGGCTCACGAGCGCGGTCACCGTGCTCAGCTCCGACGATCCGGTGCGCGTCTTCCAGGAGTTCGCGACGCTCGACCTTCTCTCGGCCGGACGCGCCGAGATCATCGTCGGCCGCGGCTCGTTCATCGAGTCGTTCCCCGTGTTCGGCTATTCGCTCGATGACTACGACGCGCTGTTCATCGAGAAGGTGGATCTGCTGCTCCAGCTCCGGCGCGATGCGCGGATCAGCTGGACGGGGCAGCATCGCGCCCCGCTCCGCAACCAGCCGATCTTTCCGCGTCCGCTGCAGCAGGAGCTTCCCATCTGGATCGCCGTCGGTGGCACGCCGCAGTCTGTGGTGCGCGCCGCACGACTCGGTGTGCCGATGGCGCTCGCGATCATCGGCGGCACCCCCGCGCGCTTCACGCCGCTCGTGGAGCTCTATCGCGAGACGGCGCTCGAGGCTGGCCACGATCCGAGCCGTTTGGCGGTCAGTATCAACTCGCACTCGTTCGTCGGCGAGACGGCGCTCGAGGCAGCCGACGCCTTCTATCCGGCCTACGCCGAGGTGATGACGCGCATCGGGCGCGAGCGCGGGTGGCCGCCGACCAACCGCCCGCAGTTCGACGCCTCACGCTCGGCGCACGGTGCGCTGCTCGTGGGCAGCGTGCAGGAGGTGATCGACAAGATCCTCTACGAGCACGAGCTGTTCGGGCACCAGCGCTTCATGGCGCAGATGACGGTCGGCACGGCGTCGCAGGCGGCGGTGATGCGGTCGATCGAGCTGTACGGCACGCGCGTGGCGCCGGCGGTGCGGGCGGCGCTGGGGGTTGAGAGGAGCGCGGTGACGACCGGCTGACGCGAGCTCGGGATGAGCGCTCGCGTCTGTGGGTCGTCACTTCGACCCAGTGGCGCTATCGCTCTCCCGCCGCGGCCCGCGTCGTCGGGCGCCCCGCCCCACCAGCCCGCACGTTCGCATCGAGCCCGTTCCAGTTGAGCATCGCATTGAGCATCATCGCGTAGCTCCCCTGCGTCTCGTAACGCCACATCGGTCGGATGCCGAACATCACGACGTGGCCACGTCCCACCGGGGCGTCCACCACCGCCGCCTTCCCCGCCATCTCGCTTCCATTGTCGAGCAGGCCGGAGACGAGCAGCGAGTCCACCTTCGGCGTGAAGCGGAGGATGACGCGAGCGCGCTGCGCCGTCGCCTGCCGCTCGATTGCCGGGTCGGGGGCGTTCTGCGCCACCGCGCGGCTCGCCTCGTCCATCGCCTCGCCACCTGGCGCGGCTGCGCCCGTGGCGACGGTGAACAGCGGCGCCGTGTTGAAGTACACCGGGAAGGTGCTCTCGCTGTAGCCGTAGAGGATCGGGCTGCGCGGGCTCACCACGTCGGCGCGGAACACCGCGCCGCGCGCCAGCAGCCGCGGCGTCGCGGCGATCGTCACCGACGAGCTGAAGCCGAAGTCTACCGGCAGCCGGCTGCTGTTGCCTTCGGTGACGAGCAGTCCGCCGCGATCGACGAATGCCTTGAGCGCCGCGAGGCCGTCGAAGCCGAGCCCTGGGCGGATATCGTCGGTAGAATCGATGACACCGAGGTTCGGCGTGAGCGGCGTTCGCTTCCACGGGATTGCCGGCCCGGTCATCGGACGGCCGTTGACGATCGTCGTCGTCGCGCCGCTGACGTGCGGAAAGAGCACGACGTCGAACCGGTCGAGCAGCCCGGGCTCCTTGAGCCGCTGCGTCGACATGTAGGTGAACGGGACCCCCATCTCCTCCATGGCGTGGCGCACCCACCCCTCGTTCTGCGTCTCGATCCACGTGTGCACGAAGGCGATGCGCGGTACGGTCAGCGCACGCGTGCGCACGCTCGGCGCGGCCGGCATCGCGGCGAGCGCCGTCGCCGTGAGGCCGAGCTCACGCACCGCCGCCTGCGCTGTCGGAGTGTTGGCCATGAGGTAGGTGCCCGCCGGGAAGGTCGCTCCGCCCACGCTGAATGCGCTATCGGCGACGCTCACCGCCGCGCCCTTCATCCGCCATGGCAGCGTCGCCGAGCGCCAGTCGCCCAGCGGGCGCACGGCGAGCGCGCTGCCGCTGCCATTCACGGCGCCGTCGATCGCGACGTCGGCGGTGAGTGGGCGCATCGGCCGCGTGAGCACGCTGGAATCGGCGATCGTGTGCACCGTCACGTGGCGCAGCTGGTCGAGCGACCAGCCGGTGTCGTCGTAGGGCGACGGATCGTCGGGACGGAAGCGCTGCAGCGCGAGCACGGTGCGCACGAGCGCCGTGTACGGCTGATCCATCCGCACGATCCAGTCGCCAGGCTTCACCGTGATGCTCGTCTGGCGCGCGGCGCTGTCGCGGGCGGCGGCAGCTGCGCTATCGGGGCGCGGTATGGCTGCCGCGGCTCCAGCGCCTGCGGCGCCCGGCCCGGCTCCTCCGCCGATCAACCCGCGCTCCACGACCGCGGGCATCGACTTCACGCTGAACGTGGCCGAGGCCACCTGTACCTCGCTCCCGATCTTCCGGAAGTAGTTGATCAGATCCCCCGCCTCGGCCGAGTGCCGCTGGTCGCGCGGGATCACGAAAGCGTACGGAGCGGAGCGGCGTCCGCGTTCCACCATGCGCGTGGCCTTGAGCGAGAAGTTCTCCATGAACGTCTCGTGGTTGCGCGCCACGTAGTTGAGGGCCACGAGCACGCCCGACTGCTGGTAGTTGATGTTGCTCCGGATGCACCACTTCACCCCGTTCACCGGGGGGTTGGGGCGGTCCCACTCCTTCGATGTCTGCGCGGCCGGCAGCTTCACGATCTGGCAGTCGGCGCCGCCGGAGGTGTACGTCTCGTAGAACTTGCCGAGCGAGTTCCGGAACTGCGCGATGCCGAGCATGTAGTTGGGCGCCCAGCCGTCGTAGAAGCCATGCGTCCACACGCCGGGCAGCCCACGCTTCGTCAGCTCGGTGATCTCCTGGTAGGCGAGCGTGTGCCACTCGTCCACGACGATCGGGTCGAACTCGTCGTTGTACGGGCCCGTGCCCGTGCTCGTGTAGAGAAAGGGCACCGACTCGTGCAGGTCGTGCATCACCGTCGGGTGCCAGAAGAGGAAGCCGGTGTTCATGTGCTGCGTGAGCTTGATGCTCATCATCAGCCCGTCGCGGTTGTTGTCGTGCGCGATGTACTTGCCCCAGTACACGGTCGGGATTCCGCCGCGTCCGAGCTTGAGCTGCTTCTCCTCTTCGATCAGGTCGACGATGCGATTGCGCCCGTCCACCTCGGTGGCGGGGGTGATCAGGGTGATCACATTCTTCCGGATCTCCTGCACGTACGGGGTCTCCTCCACCGCCACGCGGTAGAGCAGCTCCATCAGCATCTCGGGGCTGCCCGTCTCCGGCGCGTGGATGGTGCCGGTCAACCAGTAGATCGGTTTGCTCTCGCGAATCAGCCGCGCGCGCTCCGCGTCGCTGACTCCGCGCGGGTCGGCGAGCTTCGCCGCCATCTGCCGGTAATCGTCCACCCGCGCGATCGTCGCCGAATCCGCGACGGCGGCAACAATCATCTCGCGCCCCTCCTCGCTCATCCCGAGCGAGAACAGCTTCACGCGTGGCGACGCAGCCGCGACGGCGCGGAAGTACTTGTTGATGTCCTCCGTGCGCGAGAGTCGCCCGATGGTACCCGGCACGTAGCCGAGCACCTTCAGCGGCGACGGCACGGTGGCCGATGCCGGCAGGTGATCGACGAGCTCGGTCGTGAACTTCCAGTGCGGATCCGTTGGGGTGAGCTCGTGAATCCGCGCGGTGTAGACGGAGTCGTTGATCTGCTGCGCGCCCGAGAGGCGCGTGACCGCAGCGAGCGCGAGGAGCGTTGCGGCGGAGAAGTGAGCGATGCGACGTGCGGTCGCCATGATGTGCGGTGTCGAGAGGGTGAACGCGCGGCCAGCGCTGCGTGGATGACGATGATCGTGGCGACGGTCGCGACCGGTGTCGAGAGGTTGACGCCAGGCGCGGGCGCCGCTAGACTCGCAGTTCACAACTGATGTCTCGTGGTCATTTGCCGCCTCTTGCCGCCACGTAAAACAAAGTGCTAAAAAGCGAATCGCCCGGCGGCCATTCACGCTCGGGCTTTTTTGTGTGCACCATCGTCCCGGGTGCGCCTCGTTCACGATGTTTCTCCATCGCCACCCTGTCCAGCCGATCATGACCGCCGTCCGCGCTTCTCGCCTCATGCACCGCATGCAGCGCATGCACATGCGAATGACCATGGCAGCCGCATCTCCACTGGAGAATCGGATGGGCGACCGCGCGCGAATGCGACGGTCCTAGCCAGTCACTCGCTGGCATCCCCCGGTCCTCCTGTCGAGGACCGGGGGATTTTCGTTTCCGGCTCTCGACGACCACACGGCCTTCATCCGGACACGTCGCACATGTCACACACCCGCGCACGACGCCGCACGCGCAAACTGCTCGACCACGTCGCCGGCACGGCCATCGAGCCCGCGCGGCCGCTTCCCTGCCACGAGCTCGTCGGGCCGCCAGACACGCCAGTCATCGTCGTGCTCGGCGGAATTTCTGCCTCACGCCACGTCACCGCCACGCCGGACGACCCGTCGGCCGGCTGGTGGCAGGCGGTCGTCGGCCCCGCCCGAGCCATCGACACCGCGCGATGTCGCGTGCTCAGCATCGACTATCTCGACGGCGGCGTCGCGCCCGATGGCCGGCCAGCGGCGATCGTCACCACGCACGATCAGGCCGACGCACTTGCCCGCGTCCTGGACGCTCTCGGCATCGCGCGCGCACAATCCATCGTTGGCGCATCGTACGGCGGCATGGTCGCGCTGGCCTTCGCCGAGCGATACGGCGAGCGCGTCGGGCAGCTGGTCGTGATCAGCGCGGCGCACGAGCCGCACCCGATGAGCACCGCGCTCCGCACGGTGCAACGCGGCATCGTGCAGCTCGGCCTCGAGACGGGTCGCACGCACGACGCCCTCGTCCTCGCCCGCGCGCTCGCGGTCACCACCTATCGCTCGGCGCGCGAGTTCGCGGCGCGCTTCGACAGCGCTCCCGACTCGGTCGACGCTGGCAACGCGGTCTTTCCCGTCCAGCACTATCTGCGGCATCACGGCGAGCGGTTCGCGCTCCGCTGGCGTGCCGAACGCTTTCTCGCGCTCTCGCTCTCCGGCGATCTCCATCGCGTGGACCCGCGTCGGATCAGAACTCCGGCCGTGCTGGTCGCCGCCGAGGGCGACACGCTCGTCCCGCTGGAGCAGATGGAGCGCCTCGCCTCGCTGCTCGCCGGCCCGCACGAGCTCGCGTGTCTCCCGACCATCTACGGACACGACGCCTTTCTCGCCGAGCCCGCAGCGATCGCCCGCGCGCTCACGGCTGCCCTTTCTCGTCACGGTGCTGACCAATGACACCTCACTCACCGCTTGCTCACTCGCTCCGGCGCCCGCTCGGAATCGCCACGCGGGCCGTCCGCGCGGGAATCGCCTCCGACACCCAGCACGGCGCCGTCGTGCCGCCCATCCACCTCACCTCCACCTTCGCTTTCGGTGGGCTCGAGCAGCCCCGCCAGTACGACTACACGCGCAGCGGCAATCCCACGCGCACCCATCTCGCCGACGCGCTCGCCGAACTGGAAGGTGGCAGCTCGGCCGTCGTGACGAGCACCGGGATGTCCGCCGTGCTGCTGGTGCTGCAGCTCGTCCGGCCAGGTGAGTTGATCGTCGCGCCGCACGACTGCTACGGCGGCACGCAGCGCCTCCTTCGCTCGCTCGCCGCACGCGGGCAGTTCGACGTCGCCTTCGTGGACCTCACGGTGCCAGCCGCGGCGCAGGAGATCGCCACGCTGAGGCCACGCCTGCTCTGGGTGGAGACACCGAGCAATCCGCTGCTCCGCATCACCGACGTCGCGCATGTCGCAGCCGCGGCACACGCCGTGGGGGCGCTCGTCGCCGTGGACAACACCTTCCTCTCCCCCGTGCTGCAGCAGCCCCTCGCCCTCGGCGCGGACATCGTCGTTCACTCCACCACCAAGTACCTCAACGGCCACAGCGACGTCGTCGGGGGCGCGGTGATCGCCGCCGATGCGGCGCTCGGCCAGGAGCTCACCTGGTGGGCCAACTGCCTGGGCATCACGGGCGCGCCGTTCGACAGCTTTCTCACGCTGCGCGGTGTGCGCACGCTGCACGCGCGGATCGGGGCGCACCTCGCGAACACGGCGGAGGTCGTGGATGCCCTGTGCGCGCACGACGCGGTGCGGCGCGTCTTCTATCCCGGGCTGCCCGGTCATCCGGGGCACGACATCGCGCGCCGGCAGCAGAGCGGCTTCGGCGCGATGGTGAGCTTCGAGCTTCGCGGCGGACGGCCGGCGCTGGAGCACGTCACCAGCGCGCTGCGATGTTTCACGCTCGCCGAATCGCTCGGTGGCGTGGAGAGTCTCATCGCGCATCCCGCCACCATGACACACGCCTCGATGGACGCCGTGGCGCGCGGCGCGGCCGGGATCAGCGATGCATTGCTCCGACTCTCCGTCGGTATCGAGCTCGCCGACGATCTCGTGCACGATCTCGTCGGGGCGCTCGACGGCGTGCGCTCCATCGGTGATCAGCCCGACGCACCGGTGGTCGAGCGAGGAGCGCTCACGGAGGAGGCTGCGCCAGCTGCGAGCGTTCGCTACGGCACAGCCCGCCGTGTTGTCGCACGATCACGGCACGTTACATGACGAGCCGAGGAAGGCGCCCGTGCTCGTCGGGCGCCTTCCCCTTGCTCCGACCGGCAATGCGTCTCGCTCCCAGTCCCTCACGTCTTCCGCGCTCCACTCGCTCGTCCCTCTCCGTCCGCGCGTGGATCGCCACCGCGCTCGGCGCCGCATTGCTCCTTGGTTGCACGATCGAGGACACGCCCGGCAAGAAGCCGGCGGCCGGCGCAAAAGCCGGCGCGGCGGGCAGCTACGCGCCACAGTCGGTCGCGCGCGTGCTCAAGGTCTCGCTCGACTCGCTCCGGCCCGGCATCACTGCGCGAACGGCCGACGCGAATCGCCCCTCGTGGGTGACACCGGAGCGATGGAAGCACGTGCGCGACCTCTACACCTCGTACGGGAACGCGCCGCTCTGGCTCCAGGAGGGTGGTGTCGCCGAGCGCGCCACCGCCCTGCTCGACGCCATCCGCAACGCGCCCGATCAGGGGCTCGATACCGCGTCCTATCCAGTCAGTGCGCTCGAGCGCGTCGTGAACGCGCAGCGGCTCACGGACACCGCCTCGGCCGGCACACTCGCCGACGCGGACGTGCTGCTGACTTCCGCGTACGTCGCGTACGCGGCGGACATGCTCGCGGGCCAGACCGACCCGCGGAAGACGTCGAAGGGGTGGAACCTGCCCACCGACATCAAGGTGCTCGACAGCGCCGTCGCGCGGGGGCTCCAGAGTGGCGACATGAAGCAGGCGCTCGCCGCGATGGCGCCGCAGGACTCGGACTACATGACCCTGCAGGTGGCGTACGCACGCTATCGCCGCATCGCCGCCGCTGGCGGATGGCAGCCGGTGCCGGCCGCTCCCGGGCCGGCGCGCACGGCCGCGCTCGAGGCTCGGCTGCGCGCCGAGTCGGACAGTGCAGGTGCGCCGCCCACGGTGTCGCCGACCTCTCCGGGCGCTGCGGATTCGATGGCGTCATCTGCGCGCGGCAGCAGCGATTCGAGCCGTGCCGATTCGTCGCGCGCGCGCCGTGATTCCATGGCATCCGATACGAGTGTCGCCGCCGATTCGGGTGCGGCGGCGACTCGACAGCGCAAGACTGGCAAGACGACCAGCAAGACCGCCGGCAAGGCGGCGGGGCAGGTGGCGGGCAAGGCGTCAGCCGCGAACAAGAAGTTGAGCGCGGCGAACGCAGCGGCGCTGGCGTCGGCGTTGAGCCCACAGCTCACCACGCAGCTCACGCAGTTTCAGGATCGCCATGGGCTCGCGCCCAACGGCAAGCTCGACGCACCGACGCTCGCCGCACTGAACGTTCCCGCCGACGAGCGCGCGCGGCAGATCGCCACGAACCTCGAGCGCCATCGCTGGCTGCCGCGCGCGCTCGGCTCCCGCTACGTCTACGTGAACGTGCCCGCCTTCCGGCTCGACGCGTACGACAGTGGGCAGAAGACGCTCAGCATGAAGGTCGTCGTCGGTGCCGAGTACGAGGGAAAGGTGACGCCCGCGTTCAGCGACACGATGGAGTCCGTCGTCTTCCGGCCCTACTGGAACATCACGCCAGACATCCAGAAGCAGGAGCTCGCCCCCAAGATCGCCGCCGACCGCGGCTATCTCGCGCGGCAGAACATGGAGTACTACAAGGACGGCAAGCAGACGCGCATCCGGCAGAAGCCGGGGCCGAAGAATTCGCTCGGACTCGTGAAGTTCCTCTTTCCCAACGACTACAACATCTACCTGCACGACACGCCGGACAAAGCGCTCTTCGCGCAGGCGAATCGGGCCGCGAGCCATGGGTGCATCCGCCTGGAGAAGCCCGCGGAGCTGGCGCAATGGGTGCTGGGATGGGCCCCCGCACGCGTGCAGCAGGCGATGAACTCGGGACCGGACAACACGGCTGTGCGCGTACCGCAGAAGATCCCCGTCTACATCGTGTACTTCACCGTCTACCTGCGCGATGGCCAGCTCTACTTCGGCAACGACATCTACGGGCGGGACACGACGGGCACGCAGACCACGGCGGGGGTGGCGACAGGCGACGCGCGCTAGCCCGAGGTGCTGCAGCGGCGAGGCCGGCGGCACGCGTCGCCGGCGTCCGCCGGTCGTGTGGATGGCGTCGCTGGCACCTGTGATGCACCTCACGTGGGCATGCAGCCCACCGAACTTCCCCAGGCCCTGCCAGAGATCCTGTCGGAGTGGCGATCACGCCTCCGTCCGGGGGCACACGAGACGCCGCGGCGGGACGAGCGCGGACGTGCCGAGGTGGCGCTTGCTTCCTCGCTCGTGCGTGTCGGGTTGGCGATCCCGGAGGATGCGGGCTCCGCGCTCGTCGCGCTGACCGTTGCCGCGGCCACGTACGGCCGCATGCAGTACGCGCAGGCGCTCGATCCCGAGGCGATCGTCCGTGAGCTCGGTCTCCTGCGCGACGCGATCTGGCGCCTGCTCGCCAGCTCGGCCGCCACGGCCGACGCGGGGCCGCGCGAATTCATCGGACGCGTGGACGGCGCGATCAACATCGCGGCACGTGCCGCGGTGCGCGCCGGCCTTGAACGCGGTCAGAGCATCTGGAAGCCGCGCCTCGTCTGAGTCACCACGGATTCAGCGCTCATTGCTCATTGTTCGTGACCTATGCTGCGTGCGTGCACGACAGCGCGCACGACAGCGTGCACGACAGCGCGCACGACAGCGCGCACGCGATGCTCACGAGCTGCGACGCTCGCGGTAACGCTCGATGCACCACGCCACCATCTGTGCGGTGCGCGCGTCGCGCATCACCCGACTCTCCCCGTCCTTGAGTGGGACACGCGCGATGAGCGTGCGCAATGCGGCCGCAGTCCACTCCTGCGTCGCCTCCTGATCGAAGATCGCGTCGACGACTTCGCATACCAGCTCCTCGGTGCGCTCGGTGTCCCACGCGCTGCTCGACTCCAGATGCTGGAGCAGCTCGGCTCCCGTGCGCCGGCGTGCTGCGGCACGGGAGGATGGTGGCTCGCTGGAGTACTGCACCGGCTCGAACGACGGATGGCTCATACGACGATGACCAGGGTGAGTGTCGTAATCAGGCGTTTGGACTTCATTGACTTCCGGAGTACACCGCATGTGCCGCGATGTCGCGCTCGAGTTTCAGGCGACATTCATACGCATGGGAATTCATTCGCATGTATGAGACCCGCAGCGCACGCGTCGTCAGCACTGTGACCCAGATCACAAAGCGGTCGAGCTCTGCATCGTTGAGCACAGTTGCGCGGCGCGCAGTTCCGATCGCTTCGCACGCTTCGCGTACGGAGATTGCCACACACTCGAGCACGACGTGGGCGACACGAGCTCCGGCGCCGAGGTGCGATACACTGAGCCCCACGTCCACACTCCATCGAACGAGGTGCTTCAATGCGATCCCTTCCGCAGTCACACCCAACGCGCGACACACACGACTCACACGGCGCGAACGGCACACGCGGCGCGTGCCGCACTCCTCACGCTGGCCCTCGCGCTCACTGCATGCACGACGAAGGACCGCGCCGCCAACGGCGACACGCTCGCCGCGAATGCGACGCGTGATTCGCTCGCGCGCCGTGAGTCGGTCGCTCCGCGCGGTGATTCCGCGGCGGTCGCGACGCACGACTCCACCGGGCCGAACGCGAGCCACAATGGCTGGAGTGATGCGCAGATCGTCGCCTACACCACCGCGGTCAACGAGGGCGAGATCGCCGAGGGCAAGCCCGCGGGGCAGAAGGGGACCAACGCCAGCGTGAAAGCGTTCGGGCGGCAGATGGTGAGCGACCACCAGACGATGCTCACCGAAGGGCGGAGCTTCGCGAAGCAGCACAGCATCACGCCGGACACCACGAAGGACGACGTCACCGGCGTGATGAAGGATGGGCGCGACCACCTCAAGGATCTCGGCGACAAGAAAGCCGGTGCCGACTGGGATCGCTCCTATCTCGACGGCGAGATCGACGGTCACGAGCACGTGCTCGCTCGCCTGGAAGACGCGGCCGAGAACACCACCAACGCCCCGCTCCGCCAGATGCTCGTCAAGGCCACGGGCAAGGTGCAGGAGCACCTGACCAAGGCGCGGGCGCTGAAGGAGAACTACCCGAAGAGCTGAGCACACGGATCACCGCCGGTGCCGTGGGGGTATGAGCGTTTCACCCCCACGCACCGTGCGGCGGCGCATGCCGTCGAGAGGAGTCGTCATGTCGTCTCGTTCCACGCTCGTCACGGGCAGCCTGCTGCTCGCCTCGCTCCTCGCCCTCGCGCCCGCAGCGCGCCCGCTCGGGGCTCAGCAGTCCTCCGTCGTCACTCCCCGCGACGGCCGCGACACCAGCGGAGTGAAGGCCACGACACCGCGTTCCGCTTCCTCCGTCACCTCGGACTCCGCGCTCGTGGAGCTCGGACGCGCGATGACGGCGCTCGCCGTGAGTGTGCAGACGATCGTCACCGATGCGGCCAACAAGCCCGAAGTGCGCCGCGCAGCCGTCCAGGTGGCGGGCAAGGCGGTCTCCGTCGCCCAGAAGACGCTCCAGGAGAACACCGTCGAGATCGAGCGCCTGCTCGCCGAGGCCAGCCGTCGGCTCGCCGACGTCGAGGCATCACAGCGGGCGAAGCCGGCCGCACCTTCGGCACCTTCGGCACCTTCGGCACCGCCCGCGCCAGAGCGCCAGCCATAGCGCGAAGGGTGCACAACACTCGAGCTTGCGGCATCATTTCCGCATAGGGTAGTCACGGGCGTCCCACGATGCCCGCGATCACACTGGATCCTCGAGCGTCTGAACGTCCCGGAGCACTCGCATGCGCGACCCGAAACACCCCGCCGACCTCACTGCGTTGGAGGCCGACTTCGACATCGTCGGCGAGCTCGGTAGCACCGGCGACGCCAGAGTCCTGATCGCCTCGCGCAAGGGCTCGTCCCCCAAGCGGCGCGACGACGAGTCCGCGGTCGTGATCGAGGTCGTCGGGGTGCCCGAGGGTGATGAGGGGAACGCGCTGTCGCACCTCGCCGCCGACACCAAGCGATTGAGCGCGACCGCGCACCGCCGCCTCGTCCGCGTGCTCGACGGGCGATGGCTCGGGGAGCGTGCCTTTGCCGTGATCCGCGAGCGCGTCACGGATCCGACACTCGCCCAGCTGCTGGCCACGGGCGAGCGCTTCTCCAATCCGCGCATCGCCGCGATCCTGCGCGAGGTCAACGGGCTCCTCGAATGGGCCCGCGAGCAGATGCTGACGCATCGCGCGATCACGCCGGACCGGATCTACCTCGAGCCCAAGACGGATCGCGTGCGCGTCGCCTTCGCGGCGTCCGCCATCCCGCGGCTCCAGGGCACCGACCCGGCCGCGACCGACGCGCGCACGATCGCGCGCCTCGCAGCCGCGATGCTCGCCGGCATCGCGAAGCCACGGTCGGACGACGTCGTGCATCTCGCCGAGCGACGCCCCGACCTGCCCGACCAGCTGATCAACGCCACACGCTCGCTGTTCGAGGGGATCCCCGGCATCGAGGTCGCCGCATATCTGGCGCTGATCGGAATGGCCGATCCGCTCGCCGCCGGCGAGACGGAGGCCGAGCGCATCCGCGAGGAGATCCTCGCCGAGCAGCTCACCGAGCGCGAGAAGTTCGCGATCGAGCGCGCGCGACTGGAGAAGGCGATCGACGAGCAGCGCCAGACGCTCGAGCGCGAGACCACCGCCGAGCGCGAGGCGATGTCGCGCGATCTCACCGCGGCGGAAGAAGCGATGGCGCGCGAGCGCGCCGAGCTGCTGGACCAGCTCGAGTCGGAGCGGCAGGCCATGGCGGGCGACAAGGAGGCGCTGCTCGGCGAGCTCGCTTCCGAGCGCGAGGCGATGGCGCGCCAGCTCGAGACGGAGCGCGCCACGATGGCGCGTGAGTTGGAGTCCGAACGCGCGACGATGGCACGTGAGCGCGACGAGCTGCTGCGCGTCCAGGCGCAGGAGCGCGCCGCCCTCGTGGCGCGGCGCGAGGAGCTCGAGCGCGCCGCCGCCGAGCAGCGTGCGCAGCTCGAGCGCGCTGCCATGGAAGACCGGCGTCGCATCGACGCGTTGCGCGAGGAGCTCAAGCGCGCCGGCGAGCTGGAGATCGAGAAGAAGCGCCAGGCCGCACTCGAGGAGATCACCGACACCGAGTCGGAGCTCGACGAGAGCGCCTACGCCACGCCGGCCTTCCAGGCGCCGGCGATCGTGCCGCTGGAGGGGCCGGCCGTGGAAACGCTGGTCGAGCGCAGCAGGACGCGCGAGCGTCAGCGCCGACGCTGGATCGTGCCGGGTGCGCTCGCGGCGGCAGCGATCGGCGCCACTGCCCTCGCCGCCCTCACCATCGGCCGTCGGTCGTCCACCGCCTCGATTCCTCCCGAGGGGCAGATACC
>JAYUTY010000196.1:0-5463 GCA_043754875.1 Gemmatimonadota bacterium | reverse complement strand
CCTGAACGATGCCGCTGACCAGCAGGGCGGCGCGGTCGATGTCATCCTCGAGGTGAGCGTCACGTCCGAGCGGATGCGAGCGGAACGCCTCGCGCCATTCATCGTGAGCCGCGGGAGCTTCACCGCGATGTACTGGACCATCGCGCAGTTGGTCACGCACCACACCAGCAACGGCTGCAACCTCCAGCCTGGCGACCTGCTCGCCAGTGGCACGGTCAGCGGCGAAGCGCCGGAGTCGCGCGGCTGTCTGCTCGAGCGCACGTGGCGCGGCACGGAGCCGCTCACCCTCCCCACCGGCGAGTTGCGCCGCTTCCTCGAGGACGGCGACGAGGTCGTGATGCGTGGCTGGTGCGAGCGCCCGGGCGCGCGGCGCATCGGCTTCGGCGAATGTCGCGGAATGGTCGCCGCATCGTGAACGCTCGGCGCGCGCGCGCGGTCGCTCGGCTATGGGCGCTCGCGTCGGCCGTCGCGTCGACTGGATGCGGCGGCTCACTCGCCGTTCCCGCGCCGTCGCTGGAACCGAGCAGTCGCGCGGCGCTGCCGCCTGCCGAGCCGGCGACGCTCGTGCTCCCGATCTCCATCTCGCTCGGCCGCCTCAGGAGCGAGCTCGCCGCCCAGTTTCCCGTCAGCGATTCGCTCGGTGCGGCGCAGTGCGTCGCGCTCGGCGGCGCGGTCTGTCACCAGTACGTCTATCGACGCGACTCGCTCGAGCTGCGGATGAACGGTGATCGCGTCGAGCTCCTGTCTCGCCTCCGCTATCGGGGTCGCGTTGCGCTCGGTCACGTCGGCGGACTGGCGAGCTGCGGCTACGCGCCCGAGCCCATGAAGCGCGCCGAGCTGCACGCCGGCACTGCGCTGTACTGGCGCAACGACTGGCGTCTCGCGTCGCGCGGAACGGCGCTCTCCGCTTCGCTTCTGGACCCATGTGAGGTGACGCTCCTTCGTGTGGACGCGACGCCGCTCATGCAGAGCATCGTCGACGGCCAGCTCGAGAAGCTTCGCGCGCAGCTCGACAGTGCACTGCCTGCGCTCGCCAACCTGCGTCCCGCGGCAGACTCGCTCTGGAAATTGCTCCAGCAGCCACTCGCCTTGGATTCGGCGAGCACAGTGTGGCTCTCGCTCTCACCGCAGTCTGTCTCGCTGGCCCGGCCGCTGGGGCGGGGCGACGCGATCACCACCGCGGTCGTGATCGCCGCGATGCCGCATGCATCGATCGGCTCGCGTCCCGACGTCGAGCGGCGGCCGCTTCCCGCGCTCGCGATCGCGCGCCAGGCGAGCGGCATCCACATCCCGTTGGACATCGAGCTTCCGTTTGCCGACCTGAGTGCGCGCGTCACGCAGCTGATGAAGGGTGAGGTGGCAGGCAAGGATCTCACCGTGGACGACGTCCGGATCTGGGGGATCGCCGACACCGCCGTCGTGCGCGTCGGGGTGCGTGGCAGTGTCAGTGGCGACTTTTATCTGGTGGGACACGTTCGGTACGACGCAACCACGCGGCAGCTGCTGGTCAGCGATCTCCAGTACACGCTCGCGAGCGACAATGCGATGAGCCGTCTCAAAGCGACGCTCGGCGCGTTTCGCATCAAGCGGGCGCTCGACCAGGCGACGGGACACGGGCGACTCGACGTCGGCGCGCAGCTCGATTCGCTGCGCGGACAGCTCACGGCGAAGCTCAACCGTCCGCTCGCGCCGGGCGTCGCTGTCGCCGGCGCGGTCACCGACATCCGGATCGCTGCCGTCGGCACGACGACCACGGCGTTCGTCCTGCGCGTCCTCCTCGACGGCCAGGCGCGCCTCAGCGTGCAGTAGGCGCGCTGGCGGGCGACTGGAAGTCGGGCATGACCCCCGATGCGGGGAAGGGCACGGCCGTCTTCGTCCACCCCTTCACCCTGAGCGTCTGACCGAGCCGGATCCGATCACCCGAGAGTCCATTGAGGCGGCGGATCTCCTCCGGTGTCGTGTTGAACGTGTGCGCGATGGAGCTGATCGCCTCGCCCCTTCGCACCGTGTGGAACCACTCGCGCCGGCCCATGTACTCCGCCACCGCGGCTTCGCGCGCTCGGGCGCGCCGGACTTCGCGTCGTCCCCAGCCGATCGTGCGCAGCCGCTGGTGGCGCTGCTCCAGTGCAGCGAGGAACTCGTCGCCGCGTCGCGAGGCCGGCGCTGGTACTCCGACCGTGAGCCGCGGCTCCCGTGGCGCCGAGATGGACAGCGCGCGCGCGAGCATGAAGAAGGTCCGCGACGGCGCGATGACCACGGAGGTGTCCACCGGCCACTCGCGCTCGTCGAACGTCGGCGGTGCGTCTGGCGGGCTCAGCGGGTCGCGTGGCTGCAGCCCGAGATAGATGATCCGACCGCCCGCCGGCCGCGCCGAATCGCCCGGGGCCGATGTCAGCACGAGCATCCCTCGCGTCGCGCGGAAGTAATCGATCGGCGGGCGTTGCCACACGCTCACCGTGGCCACCACTCGCTCGTTCGGCTTGAGCAGGGTCAGTCGAAGCTCGCGGTCTGCGTAGACTGCAGCGTCTCGCGGGTCGGACCGTACCGCGTGCACGGCGATCTGCACCATCGAGAGGATCGCCGCGAGCCCGACGCACGCGCCGACATACTTCAACCAGGCCGGATACGCGCTCCGTCGCCGCCGTCGCCGGTTGCGGCGCGGCATCGCGTCCCAGTTGGGAATGTCGGCGGGATCGCCGCTCCAGACACCTTCGGCGGGGATCGGAGCGGGTGCGTCAGTCAGCGGCATGAATCAAAGGTCGAAGCGGGCCGGAAGTTCGGCAATGCATGCACAGGAAGAACGATGCCGCGGGCAAAGCCCGTGAACCGGCTCGGACATGCAACATACGTTGCATGCAACCTTGTCCTGCCCTGTTACCCTTGTTACCCTCCAAGGATCAACGACCGCCACGCCTCCCCGGCGCGGCGAAGAGAAGGTTGTTCGTCTCCTGCCAGGTGGCTCGTATTCGTTTCGCCTCCGTCGCTCGCCAGCTCCTCGTCGCTATCGTCGCGACCTGCACCGTCGTGTTCACCGCCACCCAGGTCCACCCGGTCTTTCTCGGGCAGGCACCGGTGGCGGGACGCGTCCTGGCGGCGGCCTATCTGGACTCATCGACGATTCACGCGCCTTGGCTCAGCCTTCCCGAGCCGCTCGCCATGCAGCACCCGCAGTTCAAGCGAGACGTCGAGGCATTCGCGGCCGATCTCCGGGAGACGGGCAACATCGGCGCCGATCGTGGCGACTCCATCGCTCGGGTCGCGGTGCGGGAAGCGTACCACCGCCGCATTCCTCCTGCGCTCGTCCTTGGAGTGATGCTCACGGAGAACGAGCGCTTCCGCTCCCACGCGCGCTCGAATGTCGGCGCGCTCGGCCTGATGCAGATCATGCCACGGATCTGGACCCCGAATCTCGGCCCGATCCTTGGACGGAACCTGAAGGACGACGAGACCAACCTCCGCTACGGCGTCTACATCCTCAAGCATTTCGCCAAGCGGACGGCCGATACCCTCGACGCGGGCGACGTCACGCGCCTCGCGCTGCTCAACTACAACGGCTGCGTCCGTGGCTCGAACACGCCGGATTGTCGCGCGTATCCGTTGCGCGTGCAGCGCCACGTCGAGGAAGACGCCCGCCAGTCGTGCGCTGGGCGCCCTTTTCATGAGTGCGTCGCCCTACCGCTGTGGGCCGCGCTGAGAGACACCGCGCCGCGCCCGATGCCTGTCGCCCAGGTGGGCTCCAGCATGCCGGTTCCGGCCACTGATCGTCCGCACGACAAGCCTGCTGCGCCCATCGCGCATGTCTCGGCGCGGGGCCGCGTCGGGTCGCGCTGGCTCAACGCCGCCCCCACCGTCGCCCGTCGCCCAGCGAACTGACCTGGCCAAATCGACCAGCGAGTCGGCTAGCGGATCGCGTCGATCGTCGTCTGCGCGCTCTGCTTGATATTGATGTCCTCGTTGCGGGCGAGGATCGTGATCCTGAGCGTCACGTCGTCGTTGGAAGTACCACCCAGATAGTGACCGCCCACACCGAGCAGGAAGCTGCCGGTGCTCGTGGACCTCGACTCCATCGTGATCGGCGTTCCCTGCATCGTGCCGGTCCCCGCGGCGTTCACGTTCGTGCGTCGCTCCACCCGGAATGCACGCTCGGCAGCGATCACCGTATCGCCAGTCACCTGGTAGCTGCTCACTGTCGTTCGCATCACTTCCATCCCCTGCTGGAGCACCTTGCCGGTCGTCGTGTCGGCCCAGGTCGCTCCCTTCGCGAGCGTGCCGTGGTAGCTGGGAAGAAAGCGGGAGACGCTCTCGCTGATCTGCGACAGCTGTGGGTCCACTCCCTCGGGCGCCTTCGACGAGTAGAGCTTGCCGGAAGGGGACACGAACGACACGAACTTGGCGCCGCGCAGCTGCGTCACGTCGGCGTTGCCGCCACTGCTCCTGTAGGTCACCGAGTCCAACGTGACGGTGGCCCGCAACGTGTCCTTCGCCTGCTTCGCGACCGCGAGCGTGACCTGCTGCTGGAGCCCGATCTCGAAGTTCTGGTTGCCCATCGGGCTCGATTGGCTCCCCTTCGTCGTCGTGGAGATGCGGTAGCGCGTCGTGCCGGGAGCATACTCCAGCGCCTGCGCGCAGAGTGGCGCAGTGGCAATGGGGGCGGCAAGGAGCAGCGCCAGCGGCAGCAGGGCGGAACGACGGATCATGAGATGGCGGCTCCAGGGTAGGCGAGAATGCGCCGATCGCCTCGACGCCGCCACCAGGTATACGCCTGCTCGATCCAAAGGTTACGTGACACTCCGGGTCGCTGAGAAACGACGAGAGCGACAGAACCGTATAGGCTCTGTCGCTCTCTTTCGTCCTGTCGATTTCTGCCCTGTACTGGAAATCGTACAGAACGAGTTCGGACCGCAAGACCGCCGATCCGCGTAAGCCGTCAATAGGTCAACGGGTTACGGCGATCAAACTGGTCCGAGGCTGACTAGACAATTGATCACCTCCTTCGTTTCGGGTTCGACATGTCGGGCTAACGAAACTTCTTACCCAAACTCGCATGTCGAGTTCCGCAATGCAAGCGAAGCGCACCGAAAAATCTCTTGGCGTGCGGACCAGCGCCCAGAGCTACTGGCGGGTGAGCCGTACTCATCGATACAGCCTCCTCTTCGCCCTCCCTCTGCTCGTCGCCTATGAGGTGCTCGAGGCGGTGGCGCCCGTGCGCGCGGCGGGCGGAACCGTTCGCAACGGTGCTGACGTCCTCCTCAATGGCGTGTTCACCGCGCTGTTCGGGCCGCGCGGACCGCTCGTCTTCATGGCGCTCGTCATCGGCGTCTCGCTCTGGCTGGTCTGGCGCGATCGCAGCGCTGGTCGGGTAGTGCTGTCCACCTTCGGCGCCATGCTCGGCGAGTCATTGATCCTCTCGCTGGCCTTGGGCATTGTCGTGGGCACGGTGACCATGCGCCTCGTTGGCCCTCT
>JAYUTY010000195.1:0-5468 GCA_043754875.1 Gemmatimonadota bacterium | reverse complement strand
CCGGTGGCGCCGAGGAGCAGGCCACCGACGCTGCCGAGCGTGGCGAGCAGCCCGCCACCGGGGGAGTTCTGTCGGCGCGCGACCATCGCGTGGATCTGCTGCGCACCGGACTGGCCGACCATGCCGGCGAACTGCGTCTCGAGTGCCCGCTAGACCTCGGTCGGGCTCCAGACCATGCCTGCCAACGTGACGAGCAGGATCAGGAGCGGCGGAAGCGCAAAGACGGTGGAGTACGCGAGGGCCGCTGCACGAGTTCCACACTCGTCGCGCCCGAAGTCGGACGAGGTCGCCTTGAGTACCGAGACGATCCCTCCCTGCCCCTTCGTACTCGCTGTGGAGCTCGTGCTCGCCACGATGTCCTCCACGATGTCGATCGCCGCCCGGCCCGTCCGGTCCGCCCTGACCCGTGCCGGCGCAATCGTGGGGCCACTGCCGTGGTCATGCGCCTTCGGTGCGGCGCGCTCGATTCAGCGCCGGCCGATCACCAGTGCGAGCACGCGAACGATGGCGATCACGAGGAGGGCGCCCAGCCAGATCGACCGTCGCGCATGCCAAGCGCGCGGCGGGGGCGGGGGAGGCACGGTGAAGACGCGTCCGGGCGTCAGCCGCGCCGCGCGTGCGCTCGCGAATTCGGCATCGCGCTCTTCCTGACTCATGCTCCGGCTCCTGGACGTGTGTGCACGTCCCCGGACGCGCATCGTTGCCGACCGGTCACGCGAGCCGGTGGAGGCACGCATCCGAGCTGTCGTGCGGCGCCGGTTGCGACACTGCCATGAGCGTCGTCAACGCTCGCCGACCCGCTGCCGACTCTGTCCTCTATCGAGTCTCACCCCGCGCGACGCTCGGCCCACCCGCCCGCTGCCGGAGCTGTTCGTGTCCCACCCATCTCGTGCGCCGTTCATCCTGAGCACCGTCGTGATCGGTTCGCTGCTGGCGGTCGCCTGCCAGCGACTCGTCACTACCCCCCAGACCTTCGGCACACGATCGGGGCATGCCACCGTGTCGATCGGTGGCTACGCCACACTCGGCGCGCCGCTCTTCAGGGCCGGGTGGCTCGCCGTCGTTCCCGTTCCGTCGACGCAGGGAATGTCGCTCAGCGGCGCGCAGCTCGTGGTGACGACGCTGCGAGCGGCACGGGATGAGCGCGGGTGCGGCGCCGGGGTCGGCGAGGCATCGATGGAGGGAGGATGCCAGCTGCTGGCGAACGCGCCGACCGTGGTCACGATCCCCGTGAACGGCTCGCTCACCTCTGGCTTCGACGCCGCGCTCGACGCCGGCGCATACCGCGCGCTGGACGGACAGCTCGGCGCCGCGTCGGACTCGGCACCGGCGGGCCGGACGTTTCGGCAGCGCCATCCGAACTTCGCGCACGGTGTGTCACTGCGTGCGGTGGGCGCGTACACGGATTCCACAGGACGCACGTCGCGCTTCGTCTTCACGTCGTCGCTCGAGCGTCGGATCATCGTGCGCTTCGCGCGCCCCGTGGACGTGGATGCGTCGGGCGCGTTCGTCACGCTGTCGGTGGACGTCTACCGGTGGTTCAGGGACGACGCGGGACGCACGCTCAATCCAGCCGACCCGCGCAACCGTCCGCTGATCGAGCGCAACATCCTCGCGTCGTTCCAGGCGTTCGAGGACGGCGATCACGATGGTCGCATCGACACGCGCCCGGGCGTCGACTAGCGAGACGCTCGAGACCGCCCTGATCGGGCGGTTCGTCGGCCCGCGTGGGGCCCCCTCGGTTTCCGTGACACGATCGAGTCGGAGCATGCGGCGGACTGCCCTATCGCCGACCCAACGATATTCATAAGTTTGCCCGCAGCTCGAGTGCCGCGGCGCCGGTGGCGCCCTTCTCCTCACTCCATCTCCGGGAACATGTCGCACACATCATCATTTCGCAGCCGGCCGACTCGATGGCTTGCTGCGCTCGTCATTGCGGGCGCCTGCTCCTCGAGCGTGGACAGAATGCTCACCCCGGCGCCCGCGCCGGGTGCCGCCGCCCTGTCGCTCGGGCAGGCGGTCGGCTCGCCGAGTGTGGTGATCAGCCAGCTGTATGGCGGTGGCGGGAACGCCGGCTCGACGTACAAGAACGACTTCATCGAGCTCTACAACGGCGGAAGCACCACGGTGAGCCTCAGTGGGTGGTCGGTGCAGTATGCGAGCGCGACGGGCTCGAGCTGGCAGGTGACCAACCTGTCCGGCACCCTGGCACCGGGCCGCTACTATCTGGTGCAGGAGTCCGCTGGCGCGGGCGGGACCACTGATCTGCCGACGCCGGACGCGTCCGGCCCGATCACGATGAGCGCTACGGCGGGCAAGGTGGCGCTGGTGAACAGCACCACAGCGCTCTCGGGCACGGGATGCCCGACCTCGGCGGCGATCGTCGATTTCGTCGGCTTCGGCACCACCGCCAATTGCTTCGAGGGAAGCGCGCCGACTCCGGCGCCTTCGAATACGGCGGCTGTCCTGCGAGCGAATGGCGGGCGTCAGGACACCGACCAGAACGCGACCGACTTCACGGCCGGCGCGCCGGCACCGCGCAACAGCAGCACGACACCGCTCCCGCCGCTGACCGCGCTCCAGCTCTCGATCTCTCCGGCGGCGAGCGCCGTGCAGATCGGCACGACGGTCAACTACACCGCGAGCGCCACGAAGGCCGGCGCGCCGGTGCCGATCACGTCGGCCAGCTGGTCGAGCAGCAATCCGGCCGTGGCCACGATCGACGCGACGACGGGTGTCGCGACAACGGTGGGAGGGGGCACGACGACGATCGGCGTGACGGCCACGACCGCGCAGGGCAGCATCTCCACGACGACGACGCTCACGGCGTCCGCCGCCGTCGCCACGGTCACCGTGTCGCCGCTCACCTGGTCACTCAAGACGTCGCAGACGAAGCTGTTCACCGCCTCGGCGCAGGACGCGAACGGCAATGCCGTCACGACCGGCTACAGCTGGACCAGCTCGAACCCCGCCGTGGCCACGATCGACGCCGCGACCGGGCTCGCGACCGGCAAGACAGTCGGGACAGCGACGCTGACCGCGAAGGCGCAGAACAATGTCGCGGGCACGGCGACCATCACGGTGACCGCGGGCAACATCAGCGTGCAGGGACGTACCGATCCCCTCCCCGTCGGCTTCCAGACGCAGATCTTCCTCAACAACGGCAGCACCGACGCGGCGGGCACGGCGGTCGGCAACGCCGATGTCGTCTGGTCGTCACGCAACACCGCGCTCGTGACGGTAGATCCGGCGACCGGTGTGATCACGGCGAAGGGCGCAGGCTCCACTGTCATCACCGCGACGGCGAAGAGCGACGGCGTCTCCGCCGGATCGACGACGATCGTGACGGATGTGGAGCCGGTATCGCCGAACGCGCGCGTGGGGCACAACACCGAGCTCGGCATTCCGACGGACGCCAACCCGAGTGACGACGTCATCATCGCGCGCCGGCAGTACACGCTGTCGTACAACGTCAGCCACGGCGGCCCGAACTGGGTGAGCTGGAATCTGGACGTCACACACAAGGGGAGCGCGTCGCGCTGCAACTGCTTCACCGCCGACACCGCGCTCACGCGACTGGGCATCGAGGCATACGACACGAGCGACTGGATCAACGGTGGCATCTACTCGCGCGGCCACATGTCGCCGTCGGCCGACTGGGCAGCGGCATCCGGTGACAATGCGCCGACGTTCTTCCTCTCCAACATGATCCCGCAGAACCAGACCGCCAACGCGGGCGCATGGGGCGACCTGGAGAACTACCTGCGCACGCTGGCCGTGGGCACCACGGAGGTCTACATCGTCGCCGGCCCGATCTTCACGAAGGGACGCACGGGCGGGCAGGATGGACTGGGCTTCATGACCGGCACGGGACACATCGCCGTTCCCGACTCCATGTGGAAGGTGGCGATCGTCGTGCCCGACGCGCGCCCGGCGAGCGGGATCACCGGCCCCGCCGACGTCACGGTGATCGCCGCGAACATGGCGAACGCCGCCGTCTCCACGGGCTCGTGGTCGAACTATCAGACGACGATCGACAAGATCCAGAAGTCGACCGGCTACAACCTGCTCTCGGCGCTTCCGGAGCGGGTGCAGTGTCGGCTCGAGTCGCGGAACTGCCCGCCGACCGCAGTGATCACCGGTGCCGGGACAGCCGGTGGCAGCGAAGGACAGACGCTGTCGTTCAGCGGCGCGACCTCGAGCGACGTCGATGCCGCCGACGTGCTGAGCTACCGCTGGGACATCGGCGGCCAGGTGGTGGGCACGGCAACCACGCTGAGCTACACCTTTGCCGACAACGGCACGTACCAGCTGCGCCTGATCGTCTCGGACAACAAGGGCAGCGCCGACACCACCACGGTCAGCGTCGTGGTCCTGAACGTGGCGCCCATCGTGAGTGCATTCGCCGGCGCCACGCTGCTCCCGGGAGAGACGTACGGAGCATCAGGCAGCTTCACCGATCCGGGTGCGGACACGTGGACGGCGACGGTGGACTTCGGCGACGGCAGCGGCGTGCACGCACTGGCGCTCGCGAACAAGTCGTTCCAGCTCAGCCATACCTACATCAGCGCCGGTTCGTACACCGTCACCGTGCGCGTGCTGGACAAGGACGGCGGTGTCGGGACGCGGTCGGCCACCGTCGTCGTGCAGACGGTGCTGCAGGGCATCAGCAACCTCGGGTCGCTCGTCGCGGGACTCGATGGAACACTGAACAAGGGCGAGGTGAACTCGCTGCAGGCCAAGCTGAACGCCGCGTCCGCTCGCCAGCGTCAGGGAGATTCGAATGCCGTGAGCGGGATGCTCGGTGCATTCGTGAACGAGGTCAACGCGATGGTGAAGTCCGGACGCGTCACCGCTGCCTCCGCGGCTCCGCTGCTCGACTACGCGCGCCGCCTCCTGCAAAGCCTGCAGAGCTGACGCTGTCGCTGGCAACGAACGAACCCCCGGACGGCCACGGCCGTCCGGGGGTTCTTTCGTGATGCTCGAGCTCTCGGCAGGCAAGGGAATTCACGCTGTGCACCGAACCAGTGCCAAGGTCTCAGGAATTCCGTCAGCGCGGGCTCGGAGGGGTAGAGCCGGGGGTGGTTCCGCTCGGACTGGTGCCACGCGGACTGGGGATCGTGCTGCCGGATGGCGTGGTGCCGTTCGGGTCCCGCGTGCCACCGTTGTTGCGACCCATCCCGCTATTGCCATTGCCGCGGCCGTTCCCACGGCCGGCGTTGCCTCCAACCAGCACCAACAGCGCCTGCGCTTCCGTGAGATGCTGCTGCACGACGGGGATGGTCTGGTCCACGAGCTGCGCCGCCGCGCCGGATGCCTGCGGCCGGATGGCCGTGAGCTCCATGCGCATGTGGCGGTGCATGGCGACTTCGGCGCGCATGATCTGCTGATCGGTCGCGGCGCTCGCCGTAGCGCTCGAGAGTCTCCGCGCGTTGCCAGAGGCCATCATCACGTCCATCGTGTCATTC
>JAYUTY010000194.1:0-5474 GCA_043754875.1 Gemmatimonadota bacterium | reverse complement strand
TTTCTTCCGCCAACCGTGAGGCTCCGTGTCGATCACGGATTGATCGGGAAGGGCGAGTTTCGAATGACGTCGCCCGTGGAGCGCCAGCCACCTGGCGGCTCGCGCTGCGTGGATGGGCGCGGTGCCTGCGGACGCGCCTGCGAGGGCTGCGGCTCGGGCTCGGGCGCCGCCTCGCGCACTTCGGCGGGGGCGCTCTCCGCGGCGCGAGGCTGCGGCTCGGCCACAGCCGGCTGCTCGTGCCTCACGCTGCGCACCACGGCCCGCGTACCCCGGAACGCGCTTGGCGCGCGTGAGACGGTCGGCGCCTTGGGAGCGGGAAGCGGGCTCTCGGTCCGCTCGGCAGCCGACACCACATCCACGCGATTGTTCGTCGCGCCGGCGAGCTGAACGTCGCTCCCTCCCGCGCGCGCGAGATCCTGCTTGAGGTCGTCGGTCAGCGCGGGCTGCTCAGCCGTGCGCGAGCACGCCGACGAGACGGCGAGCGCGACCATGACAATCGAGAGGCGGAGAGAGTTACGCATGACGTAGCATACACCGCGACGGAGAAAAGGAGCCATCGTGGGGGCACCGTCGCCCTCGCCAGATCGGTCAGTTGCTCGCGCGGTTGGAGTGCCACTTCCTACCACCAGCCGTGAGGGCGTCCATGGTGCGACGACTCGCGACGGATGTCGTGAACTCCTCGGTCACGTCCCGACTGGCGTCGGCGTGCTCGTCGCGCTTCTTGATCAGCAGCCATTGCGGGCGTCCCGGACGCTTCACGCGCACGAGCGCGAATGCGCCATGGAGCCGCTTTCCGTGGAGAACGATCTTGAGGTCGCCCTTCTCGTAACCGGATCGCAGTGACGCGGCCCCACCCTCGTCTTCCGGGCCGTACGTCCCACGATCCCAGAGCATCACGGTGCCGCCACCATACTCGCCTTCCGGAATCGTCCCCTCGAAGCTGTTGTACGAGATCGGATGGTCTTCGACCTCCATTGCGAGACGCCGCACCGTCGGGTCGAGGCTCGGCCCTTTCGGCACGGCCCACGATTTCATCACGCCGTCGAGCTCGAGCCGGAAGTCGTAGTGGAGATGACTCGCCGCGTGCTTCTGGATGACGAAGTGGAGCGCGGCAGACCTTGCCGCGGGCACAGTGCCGGCCGGCTCACGCGTGCGGCTGAAATCGCGCTTCGCGTTGTACTCGGCGAGCGGCGCCGTCTTGAGGCTCGCCGGCTTCGCGGCGGTCTTCTTTACGGCAGCCTTTTTGGCGGCAGCCTTCTTCACGCCCGCCTTCTTCGCTCCCGTCCGCGTCGCTGCTGGTCTGGTGGCCATGGCGGGCGAGTCGTGCGAGGAGCGTGCCCGTCAGTAGTCCACGGGCCGCAGATAGCTCTCGCCGATCGCCGTCCCGCTGATCATCGCCACAGTGGGAAGCCGGCGCTTCCAGTGTGTGCTGCCGAGCCGCTTGCGCACCACGGCCACCTCGTCCGCGTCAAAGCCACGCGCTATCAGGTCATCACCCGAGTAGCCGTTGAGTATCCAGTTCAGCAGCTCGTCTGCCTTGGCGTAGCTGATCCCGAAATCGCTCTCGTCCGTCTGACCCACCACGAGGTCGGCCGATGGGGGCTTGGCGACGATCGGCCCAGGGACACCAAGATGGCGCGCCAGCGCCCAGACCTGCGTCTTGAACAGGTCGCCCAGCGGGTTGATCGGCGGCGAATCGTCCGCGTGCCAGGTGAAGTAGCCAAACAGCCGCTCGGTCTTGTTGCCGGTGCCGAGCGGGATGGCGTGGTGCTTGGCCGAGAGGTCGAAGAGGGCAATCATGCGGAGCCGCGCCATCACATTGCCGCGGCGCGCATCGTCTGCGTCCGGCTCTGTGGCGAGGTACCCGTCCACCGCAGCGCTGATGTCCACCGTGTGGCCCACGATCCCCAGCGCATCGATCACCATCTGCGCGTGTGCGAGGCTGTCCCTGCTGCTCGTGCGGTATGGCAGGCGCACGCCGACCACGTTCGCCGCGCCGAGTGCACGCGTGGCCAGGTACGCCGTGACGGCGGAGTCCACGCCGCCCGAGATTCCCACGACGGCTTTCTCGAAGCCGCGGCGTCGCATCTCGTCGCGCAGGAAGCGCACGAGCCAGTCTTCCAGCAGCGCGGCGTTCAGCTCGAGCGGTGGCGGCCCACTCGCGGCTGAGGCGTGGATCACGGGGACTGCAGCGGGATCGGTCGGCGTGCTCCCGGTGCCTGCGCTCGCCGGCCAGACGGCGGTGTCCTGGAGTGCTGCGGAGCTGGGCATCATCGTCGCGGCGATCGCGTCGACGCCATCGAACGAGAGCACGTCAGGGGTACCCGCCTCCACGCGCGCCATCGCGTGCCGGAGATGCGGCGCCATGGTCTCGAGGTCGGCGATCAGCGGCGTGTCGGCACGGGCGCGGGTCACGTCGTCGAGGTCGAGCGTCGCGACGATCAGCGCCTCGTCCCACAGCGGTCCTCGCACCCGCACTTCGCCCTTGGGACCGGCGAGCAGCGCACTGCCCGGAAACTGCTTGCCCCCCTCACTGCCGGCGAGGTGTACGAGCGCGACGAACACGCCGTGTTCGTCGGCCATCTCGCGCGCGAGCCGCTCCCACCGTTCCACGCTCGCCGGCCCCGGCACGTCGTCGCCGCGGGGCCAGGCACCGCGGGCTGGTGGCGCAGTCGGCACGAGGATGATCTGCGCGCCATCGAGCGCGGCGATGGTGCCCGTCATCGAATGCCACGCGTCCTCGCACACCAGGATCGCCGCACGTCCCCACGGCGTGTCGAACGCGCGCAGGTCGCGTCCACGCTCGACGAACCGCTCCTCGTCGAACACGCCATACGTGGGCAGGAACATCTTCCGGTGCACGTGGCGGACGAGCGGGATCGTCTCGCCGAGCGTCAGGTAGAGGGCGCTGTTGTACAACCTGTTGCGCCACACCTCGTAGAAGCCGATGCAGACGTCGATCGGCGGGCCGCTGTAGGCGCGGTGCAGGTCGGCCGCGAGTCGCCCCGCCGTCACCGCGTGCTCGCGAACGCCGCCCTCGAGGAAGTACCCCGTCGTCGCGGTCTCGGGAAAGCAGATGAGCTGCGCCCGCGGCGCGAGCGCCGCCGCCTGGGCGATCACCGCGCCGATACGCTCGACGTTGCCTGCGTAGTCGCCCTTTCGCGGCTGGAACTGCGCGAGGGCGAGCGTCACGAAATGGGGCACGCTTGAAAGATGACTGCGAACCGAACCGGCGGCCAGTGGGTAGTCCGATGGGCAGTCCGCCGAGTAGCGCGTGGCGCACCCGCGGTGTGATCGTCGTCGCAGCGTGCCCGACCCTCTCCCGATAGCTTGCCAGCCCGTGACCAACACACGAGAAGTGCCAATCGATCCGCAAGCCACCTGGCGCGCGCGAGCCGCCACGCTGGCTCCGCTAGTCTTCCTGCTCGCCGTCCCGCTGGCTGCCCCGCTCTCCGCGCAAGGCAGCGGGCAGCCCTGGCAGATCGTCCCTCAGCCCCAGTCGTCGCTCGTCTTCGCGCGGGATGGCTCGCTGCTCGGCGAGATCGGCCGCGAGTCGCGCACGAGCGTGTCGATCCGCACCCTCCCGAAGTACGTGGGACAGGCGTTCGTCGCGGTCGAGGACCAACGCTTCTACCAGCACGACGGTGTGGACCTGATCGGCGTGGCCGGTGCCATCAAGGGAAAGCTGCTCGAGAAGATCACCGGCGACCATCGCGGCGGTGCGAGCACCATCACGCAGCAGCTCGTGGGCAACATGCATCCGGACCTCATCGACCGGCGTGACATGAGCATCGCGCGCAAGCTGCGCGAGCAGCAGGCGGCGCGCGAGATGGAGCGGCACTACTCCAAGGAGCAGATCCTCGAAGGCTACATCAACCAGATCACCTACGGACACGGTTGGTTCGGCATCGAGTCCGCGGCGCGGCACTACTTCGGCAAGC
This sequence comes from Gemmatimonadota bacterium, assembly GCA_043754875.1. Taxonomy (GTDB): domain Bacteria; phylum Gemmatimonadota; class Gemmatimonadetes; order Gemmatimonadales; family Gemmatimonadaceae; genus AG11. The sequence continues at coordinate 1,533 of JAYUTY010000194.1, read as the reverse complement.
ACGCGGCGCAGCTCTCGCTCGCCGAGGCGGCCACACTCGCCTCGCTCCCCAAGTCGCCCGTCGGTTACGATCCGGCGCGCTTTCCCGAGAAGGCGGCGCAGCGCCGCAACCTGATCCTCTCGCTCATGGCGGAGCAGGGAATGATCTCGGCCGCTGACGCCGAGCGTGCGCGCCAGGAGCCGATCGTCACGGCGGCGTTCAATGGGATGGCCGCGCCCGCCGGCTACTTCGTGGACGCTGCTCGGCAGGCCGCCGAGCGCGCCGGCGTGAAGCTCGAGGCAGGAGGCTTCAAGGTGTACACGACGGCCGATCCCGCGCTCCAGCGCGCCGCCGTCGCCGCCCTCGTGGACGGCACGCGGAAGGTCGAGCAGCGCAAGGATTTCAAGCATGCGACGTTCGACGCCTCGCACGGCACGGGCGCCGTCCTCGAGGGCGCCATCGTCGCCATCGAGCCATCGACGGGCGACGTGCGTGCCCTCGTGGGAGGACGAGACTACTCGCTTGCGCCGTACAACCGCGCGACGCTGGCGCTCCGGCAGCCGGGCTCCTCGTTCAAGCCGTTCGTCTACGCGAAGGCGCTCGAGGACAGCCTCAGCGCGGCGACGATCGTCCCCGACACGGCGCTCGCCGTGCCGCTCGACAATGGTCGCACGTACAGTCCCGACAACTCGGACGGTAAGTTCCTCGGTCCGATCACGATGCGAGAGGCACTCGTCCATTCGCGCAACCCGGTCGCCGTGCAGCTCGCGCTCCGCGTCGGCCTCGACTCGATGGTGGCGATCGGCCATCGTGCCGGAATCCACACCGCCATCGCCCCGGTGCCAGCCAGCGCGCTTGGCGCGTCTGCCGTGCGGCCGCTCGACTACGTGGCCGCCTACACCGTCTGGGCAAATCTCGGCAGCACCGTCGAGCCGCGCCTCGTCACGCGCATCGAAGACGCAGCGGGGCGTGTGGTGCTGCAGCGCGCGCCGTCGGTGCCGCAGTCCGTCATCGATCCTCGCGTCGCGTTCATCGTCCGCGACATGATGCGCGACGCGGCCGAGCGCGGCACGGGTGCTCCGGCACGCCGCGCGGTGCCGTCGTCCATCCCGATCGCCGGCAAGACGGGGACGACGAACGACAACGTGGACGTCTGGTTCATGGGGATGACTCCCGACCTGGTCGCTGGCGTCTGGCTCGGCTTCGACAAGCCGACGATGATCACCCCGGGCGCGGCGGGCGGGTCGCTCGCCGCGCCGATCTGGGGAGCGATGATGGCGCGCTACTACGCCGGCCGCGCCGCGCCCGCGCCCTGGACGCCGCCGGTGGGGCTCGTCACGGCCGAGCTGGATCGCGCCACCGGACAGCTGGCGGATTCACTCACGCCGCCCGCGCGGCGCTACACCGAGTACTTCGTGCCCGGCACCGAGCCCGAGTCGCTGCGCGCGATTCCGTGGAACCGTGCGGTATTCGGTGCGATGGTCCCCTGATCGGCGTCGGGCACCGGTTGACGTGTCGGGATAAAAGAAGAGCCCCGCACGGCGATGCCGTGCG
>JAYUTY010000193.1:0-1804 GCA_043754875.1 Gemmatimonadota bacterium | reverse complement strand
CTCCACCATCTGCGACATCCGCTCGAGCATCCCGCGCAACGGCGTCGGCGCGAGGTCGTAGCGCAGCTCTCCCGCCTCCACTCCACCGCAGTCCAGGAGAGAGTTGATGATCGAGAGCAGATGCACCTGCGTCTGCGCGATGCGCGCGAGGTACTCGCGCTGCTGCGCCGTCAGATCACCGCCGATGCCCATCTGAAGCAGGCCGGAATAGCCGATGGTGGCATTGATCGGCGTCCGCAGCTCGTGCGACAGGGAAGTGAGGAACTGGCTCTTCGTGCGACTGGTCGCCTCGGCCTCGGCCAGCAGACGCGCGTCGGCGATGGCCTGCACGTGCGTCGCTCGCCGCTCGGTGAGATCGCGCGTCACCTTGGCGAAGCCGAGCAGCGTTCCCTGCGGGCTGCGGAGCGCGGTGATCAGGACGCTCGCCCAGAACAGGGAGCCATCCTTTCGTACCCGCCACCCCTCCTCTTCGTACTTGCCGCTCCGCGATGCGATCTCCAGCTCGCGCGCCGGCTTGCCCGCCTCGACATCCTCGACGGGGTAGAAGGTCGAGAAGTGACGTCCGATGATCTCGTCGGCGCGATACTGCTTGAGCGCCTCCGCGCCCGAGTTCCAGCTCGCGATTCGTCCGTCGACGTCGAGCATCAGGATCGCGTACTCGCGCACTCCCTCGACGAGGAGCTGGAAGCGCCGCTCGCTCTCGTGCAACGCCTCGTGCGCACCCTGCTGCTCCGAGAGGTCACGCGTCACCTTGGCGAAGCCAACGAGCTCGCCCTTCTCGCGAAGCGCGGTGAGTGTCAGGTGAGCCCAGAAGCGCGCGCCGTCCTTGCGGACGCGCCACGCCTCGTGCGCATATCGCCCCTCGCGTCTCGCGATCTCCAGCTCCCTGGCCGGCGAGCCGGCCAGGACTGCTTCGGGTGGAAAGAACACGGAGAAGTTCTGGCCGACGATCTCTTCGGCCTCATATCCCTTGAGCCGGGCTGCTCCAGCGTTCCACGTGATCACGTTGCCTTGGGGATCGAGGGCGTAGATCGCGTAATCGCGTACGCTCTCGACGAGCAGGCGATAGAGTTCCGCGCTCGCGTACTGTGCCGTTCCGCTGTCCGATGCTGCGCCGGACTCGTCGGATGTCATGGAGCGCTCCAGTCGACCATGTGCTCGCCTCGCTACGTCGGTGGCTCTGTCCGCGTGGAACGTCGCCAGACCGACTCATTAAAGAGAGCAGGTCGGCAGGGATGGCGAAAGTCTCATGCAGAGACTGCTGTCGCATCGCACGGGCAACGTGTCGCGCGTCGAGGCGCCGTCGGGTCTGCGTACTGCGCGCTGCGTTGCTGAGGCCTCATCCGGTGGGGCAATCAATACTTGCGAACAGGAGTCGAGACGATGAAGACAGGTAGCGCACGATGGCTCACGCTCGGAGTCGCGCCGCTCGTCGCGGCCTGCGCCGGCCAGACACCCGTGACGACGGCCGGCACGACGAGCACCGCCGCCGGTGACGTGTCGCTGGACGCGAACGGGGGAGGGATGTGGGTGGACGAGTCCGGCGGCATGTTCATGGGCGGACGCCGCGGCACGCGCATGGGGCTGACCGGTGCCGACATTCGCGCCATGTCCAACGCGAACATCGTTGCACACCTCGCGACGGGAGACTCGCCCGAGGTCGCGCTCTCCCAGGCGGGTGCAGCGAGCGCGCAGAACACGGCCGTGCGCGACGACGCGACGCGCATGGTGACCGAGCACACCGCGCACATGCCGATGGGAAAGCCGATGGCCACGGAGGGCGGCATCACCCCGGCACTCGCGC